>REEN01000043.1 GCA_007695015.1 Marinilabiliales bacterium | reverse complement strand
ACAACCGGCGCGTAAAGAGAAACAGGATAGGCCTGGAGCATCAGGAACTCCTTATTCATGCAATAATCGGCATAATTGTGATTTGAATCATATTAAGCCCCTGTTATAGTCTGCTTATTTATGGTTACTTTTTAATAAACCCGGGATTTTACAATGAAAAACAAATTATATTTTATTTGATAAGCAATAAAAAGCTTATTCATTTAGTCTTATGTTTACTATATTTGTGTAAACAACAGCGTCATGGGGAAAATAATAGAAGTGAAAAAATCTGTAAGCCGATCGCAGGTTGACAATGAGATTGAGAAAATTACAGCAAAGAAACGCAAATTCAACCTGCGGAAGTACATGGGCAAAGTTCAATTTCAGCATATTGATCCATTGCAATATCAGAAAGAAATAAGGGATGAGTGGGAATAGTCTCTTAGTCGATACCAATATCCTTATCTACCTTTTTAAAGGTAATGAAAGAGTATATGAGCTACTTTACGAAAGGGATTTGTGGGTTTCCTTTATAACAGAGATGGAATTACTCTCTTTTGATGGCCATACTACATTAGAAATTCAGACTATCAGGAGGTTTTTAAGTAATTGTAAGATTATTGATATTAATAGAAGTATAAAAGATACTGCCATTAACATTCGAAAAACCAATAACCTTAAATTACCTGATGCCATTATTGCTGCCACTGCTCATTATCTTAATATTCCGCTAATAACGGCCGATAAAGGATTTAAAACCATAGATGATATTATTTCGGTCATTGTGGATTTTTAGTTATTGGTGTAAACCCTGATTTTTTAAATATTAGATGAGTTTTTTTCGCCAGACTGGTTAAAACTATCTTCCTGCAAGTGAAAAAAGCGTCCCCCGAAAATCCCGCTGAAAGCGGGAAAAAATTGACGACGGTATCCGCCGTGTCAACTGTGTCTGCCGTTTTGTTGAAAAATTAGCCCGATGGTCTGAGGTTCCCGTTTATCCTGACGGCTGATGTGTCCGCCGACCTGCCGAACAGCCCCGTCGCCCGGTTAATATTGATGGCCAACGCATCCCGACGGGTGGGGTGGTCCCTGATAAATATCTGTAATATGTTGATATCTAATTGTCTCTGTGAATTTTTTGTTGAAAAAAAGTTCGAACTTCGTTCAGAAGTTTGCGACATGACAGGACATCTTCCATTTTTTGGTCGGTGTCCTTTACTTTCCTACCCCCACCCGGTTCTCCACAGAGATAATTCATGACTTATCAAACCAGAATTTATTACAGGTAATTACTATCTGTGAATTATCATATTATATATAATAACCGAATAATAATTGTTAATTATTTAACATTTATTATCTTTGTATTGCTGAATAGTGTATAATAACGGGATAATATATATCTGCAAGATGAGAAATACAGTTAGTTGGGACATTATTAAAAGGTTTTCTGGTGCTGATCAGGATTGTTTTACTTTTCAGGATGTGTTGTTTAAGTATCCCGATGTTAATAAAATTTATCTTTCGAGAGTTCTTTCAGGGATGGTTGAAAAGGGCATGTTGATAAAACTTAGCCGGAATCTTTATTACATTGTCCCTCCAAGTGCTGATCCCCAAAAGTATGTTCCGGATTGGCACCTTGTTGCCAAATATTTAATGAGGGGTAAAAAATATTACATTGGATATTATTCAGCAATGCAGGTACATGGATTAATAACCCAACCAAGCCTGAAAGAGATTATCGTAACTGATCTACAGATAAAACCTTCCATAAAAAAAATCCGGGGAGTTGAATTCCAATTTGTATATCACATAGAAAAAAGATTCTTTGGGTTTAAAAACATATGGATCGACAAGCATAATAAAGTAATGGTCAGTGATCTTGAGAAAACATTTGTTGATGCTTTGACACGCCCGCATTTAAGTGGTGGATTGGTTGAAATTGGCAAAGCATTGTATGAAACAAAGGAAAAAATCGATTATCGGAAATTACTTGAGTACTTAAACCGTAATGCAAGCGAGGCCACAAAGAAGAGATACTTGTTTCTTGTGGAATTGCTCGGTCTTACCTGGACAAACCATTATGATGAAATGTTAAAAGAAATTGGTCCAAGTTTTCCAGTTCTCGATACCACCGGTCCAAATCAAGGCCGGAAAGACTCAAAATTCGGCTTGAAGATCAATATTGATATAAGTACTATTATAAACTCAATATTCACATGATCAAATCTCAGGAGATTTTGAAAATAGCAAATAGCGAAGGCGTCAGACCTCAGCAAATTGAAAAGGATTATATTATATCCTGGGTATTATGGGGTGTTTATAGCCATGGTATTTTAAAGGATGCTTTAATCTTTAAAGGTGGAACTTGTATAAAAAAGATCTTTATCGTGGACTACCGATACTCTGAGGATATTGACTTCACGATTGAACCATCATTGGAAAAAACACTTTCGGATGAAGAAATTTACAAAGCATTTAATGAAGTATTTGGAAACATCAGAGAGGCTGCCAATATTGATCTGACTATAACTGAAGATTCAAAGGAAGTTCATGAATCCGGATCCATTAAATTCTACATTGAATATATCGGCCCGCTCGGAGGCAAAAGCTATCATATCAAGACTGATATTGGGAGAGGTGAAAAACTTGAATTTGAAGTTGTGAAAAAACCAATGGTGAATAATTACTCAGATCTTGAGGAAGAGGATGAGGTAACCATTACAAGTTATAGTCTGGAGGAAATAGTCATTGAAAAAATGGTTGCCCTGATGGGAAGGACAATACCACGTGATTTATATGATTTTGAGTACTTAATAAATATACAAGGCATTGAATTACAGGATGTATTTATCGAATTTCAACTGAAAGCAGAACATAAAGGTCATGATTCCAAAGAATTTGTTCAAAAAGTGATTGCTAAGGAGAAAATTTTTGAGAAAGCATGGACAAAGAATCTAAGTCATCAGATTAAAGATCTGCGAAACTTTAAAGATGTGTGGAGGGATTTCAACAAGCAATTGAGAAAATTTGAAAAATGTAAATAATAAATCGGTCTGAATGCCACTGTTCACAAGTATTACAAAGGCTCTTCTATCCAACTCAGCGTTTATAACGAGAGATTATCCTTATGGAATCCCGGCATATTGCTGGATAAGGAGTGGGCTCATAGTTGGCTCACAATGGGCTCAAATTTGGCTCAAATATAAATGCCCTCAACACATAGTTTTTTGTCATATTTCTTTTCCGCCAAAAAACTATTTTCCTGCAAGTAAAAAAAGCTCCCCCCGAAAATCCCGCTGAAAGCGGGAAAAAATTGACGGCGGTGTCCGCCGTGTCAACCGTGTCCGCCGTTTTGTTGAAAAAATAGCCCGATGGTCTGAGGTTCCCCTTTATCCTGACGGCTGATTTGGCAGGTTGTCTTTTTTTGAGAGTATTATCCGGTTGATACTATAGAACCATATATCAATCCGCTGAGTGTTGCCATTACTATCACCAGTCCCACGAAAACCGAAGTCTTTCTGGTTCCCATCACACTATGGATTACCAGCATATTGGGTAATGAAAGTGACGGTCCTGCAAGTAGCAGCGCCAGAGCCGGTCCCTGTCCCATTCCTGACCCGATCAGGCCCTGAAGGATAGGCACCTCTGTGAGGGTTGCAAAATACATAAAAGCGCCGACTACTGAAGCAAAAAGATTACTCCACAATGAATTTCCGCCGACAAGGGTACTTATCCAGTGGTCGGGAATAATACCGGCAATTGCCGTGTCGCCATGAGTCGAACCAAGCAGGAAGCCGGCAATAATAACACCAAGCGCAAGAAGGGGCATGATCTGCTTGGCAAAGTCCCATGACGAAAGGGTCCATTCCCGGTTTTCTTCATCACTGGTTAATGTAATGACAGCCAGGGCAGCTATAGCTACAAGAAACGGCACCATCGGTCCCGGGAAAACAAGTGATGAAATCACTACGGCCAAAGCAGATGCAGCAACTTTCCACCAGGCTATTTTCAGAACCCTTATAAGTGAATATGCCAGAACCAGTCCGAGCAACCCTGTTATATACCATTTATTCGACCAGATGAAATACCATCCTCCGCTCTCAACTCCGCCCTCCGGCGCTCCCCAGTTGGCGAACACGAGGATCAGCACCAGGGTGAAAAAATGGAGCGAAGTCTGCCAGAGAGGACGCTTTTCCGGGGGAGCAGCAATATTCATCTGAGCTTCCTCCTTTTCCTTCTCTTCTTTCCTGAAAAAAAACGCCATCAATAGCCCGATAACAATAGCAAATATAACAGCTCCGACCACCCTGGCAACTCCCAGTTCCCAGCCCAGTATACGGGCTGTAAGAATGATCGCAAGTATATTTATAGCTGGTCCGGAATAAAGGAACGCAACCGCAGGGCCCAGTCCGGCACCTCTTTTGTGAATGCTTGAAAACAGTGGTAAAATTGTACAGGAGCATACTGCAAGTATAGTTCCCGATACAGATGCAACAGAATAGGCCAGGTATTTATTTGCCCGGGCACCGAAATATTTCAATACTGACCCCTGACTTACAAAAACCGCTATAACCCCGGCAATAAAAAACGCCGGGATAAGGCATAGAATAACATGCTCTTGTGCGTACCAGCGAACCAGGTCGAGAGTAGCAGCAACAGCTTCCTGGAAACGGGCACTTTCAAGTGGCATATAATATGCAAGCAGAAAAAAGAAGCCTATCCACCAAAGCTTTTTAACTTCAACTTTCCAATCCATAATAAAATCTTATAATTGTTCGCAAAATAACGAACAAGTATTGAAAAAGTTTCAACAATTACAAAATAAATACTGAAATAATATTCAGGACCTTGAAAGGTCAGAAAATGACTTCAGAAATGTCCAGGGATCCAATATTGCTTATAAATTTATTGTCCGGGAAATCATCAATTAGCTCAAAACTTCTTCCTGTTGGCAAAGGCAACAAGTGAAAGCATGACAGGCACTTCAACAAGTACCCCTACAACCGTAACCAGCGCAGCGGGTGATTGCAGTCCGAACAGGGCAATAGCCACGGCAACTGCCAGTTCAAAGAAATTACTGGCGCCTATCATGGCTGCAGGTGCACAAACGGCATGTGGAAGCTTCAGTTTTTTTCCGCCGTACCAGGCAATAAAAAAGATAAAGTAGGTCTGTATCACGAGCGGCACGGCAGCAAGCAAAATTATCAGCGGATTGTTCAGGATATTCTGTCCCTGGAATGCAAACAACAGAACAAGAGTTATCAAAAGGGCTATAATGCTTACCGGCTTTAACCTGGGAAGGAATTCTTTCTTAAACCACTCTTCTCCCTTTGATTTCATAAGGATCCGCTGGGTGATAACCCCGGCAACAAGAGGAACAACCACGAAGATCACTACACTGGCGACCAGTGTGTCATAAGGAATGATCACATCTGTTATTCCAAGTAACAAGCCAACGATGGGAATAAATGCCACAAGGATGATCAAATTGTTTACGGAGACCTGTACAAGAGTGTAATTCGGGTCTCCATCGGAAAGGTAGGACCATACAAATACCATGGCGGTACAGGGGGCTGCACCCAGAATAATGGCGCCGGCAATATATTCCCCGGCTAAGGCCGGATCAATCCACGCAGCATAAACCTTGGTGAAAAATATCCACGCAAAAAACGCCATGGTAAAGGGTTTTATCAGCCAGTTAATTATTACGGTCCACACTATTCCCCTGGGCCTTTTTCTGATATTCCTGATACTTGAAAAATCTATCTGGAGCATCATGGGGTAAATCATCAGCCAGATAAGAATGGCAACCGGTATATTCACCCTTGCTATCTCCATGCTGCTTATTATTTCAATGCTGTCGCCGGCAATATGACCTATCAGAATACCTGCAAGAATTCCGAGAGCAACCCAGATTGTAAGGTACTTTTCAAAAAGTCCGATGGTTTTTTTTGGTTTATCGGGTATCGTTACCTTTTCGTAACTATTTGTCATGGCAATACAATTTTTCAGATTAACATTACTATTATAAACACACTGTTTTACCGACGCTTATGGCCAGTAAAAAAACTGTTATCCGGTTCCATGTGCATCCTATAATTGAGGTTTAATTTCTTCTTTATACAGTTTGAAAAAGCCTTCCTTTATCTCATTCCTGACACGGATAAATTCGCTGTGAATATATTCTTCAGTTCCGGTAACATGGGAGGGGTCGTCAAAGCCTATATGGAGACGTTTTTTTACATTACCCGTAAATACCGGGCAGTTTTCATTAGCCCCTCCGCATACTGTTATGACATAGTCCCATTCATCTCCCAGGTATTTATCCACAGGGTCGGAAGTGTGGTGACTTATATCGATGCCAATATCTTTCATCACTTCAACAGCCTTCTTATTAAGCTGTCCTGAAGCTTCCGTTCCGGCAGAGCGTACAATCAACCTGTTATCAAATGATTCCATAAATCCGTGTGCCATCTGGCTGCGGCATGAATTTCCGGTGCAAAGGATAAGTATCTTCATCTTATTTTAAATTATCAACAACAATCATTTTCAGTTTTTATAATTCCGGGATCAGTTTTTATCTCCTCAATAAATGATGAGAGTGTTTTTTCCAGCAAGTCCACGGTGGCCGTATTAAGGCAATAATTTGTTTTAACCCCGTCAACTGTACCGGAGATCAGGCCAACTTTTTTAAGCTCCTTCAGGTGCTGGTTCACGGTTGTCCTGCTCAGAGGCAACTCATCGGATATATCACCGCTGATGCATGTCTTTATCTCTGCAAGATATTTTAGTATAGCCAGCCGGGCCGGGTGTCCGAGTGCCTTGAACATTGCGGCGCTGGCCTGAAGTTCTTTTCCGAACAATGAAACCTTTGTTGCTGCCATATTATCATTATTTTATAGAACCAATTTATCTAAATTCACTTGTTTTACAGATATTCCTGATAACCACATTAATATAAATCCGGCTTATTGTGACGCAAATATACGTCATTTAATTTAAGCGACGTAATTTTACGTCACTTATTTTTATATAAATAGTTACCGGGAGTAAATTATCTGGTTTCAGGGTTTGCGGAAGATGCATATAAATAACAAATTGAATATATGCAATGTTTTTTATTTATTGTCATAGTGGTATCTGCAACTATAGATAAACAGATCTTCTTCTTCTACACTATATACAATTCTGTGCTCTCTGTCAATTCGTCTGGACCATAGACCGGCGAGGTCGTACTTTAGGGGTTCGGGTTTCCCGATACCTTCATATGGTGAGGACTGGATATCCTTAATTAGAGAATTAATCTTCTTTAATGTCTTCTTTTCGTGAGTCTGCCAGGATGTGTAATCTTCCCATGCATTTTTTGAGAAAATGATTCTTTTCATTCTTCAATCAGTTCCTTCTGGAATGTCTTCCCACTTTTTATTTGTTCAATTGATTCAAATAACCTGGTAGCATTCTTTTGAGAACTAAGAAGATGTAATGTCTCCATTATTGAGTTATACTCTTCAAGTGAAATCATTACTGCTCCCTTGCCTGTTTTCCTCTTAATAATGAGAGTCTCCTTGTCATTCTCCACACTATCGAGATAATCCTTTAGATGTGTTCTAAATTCTGTAAAATTAGCTGCTATCATAACTACAGGTATTTTTATAAGTACAAAATTAAGTACTCTTATAGTAACATCCAAACTTCTTAGCAATTATTTTCTATTATTACAAACTTATTTTCGTTCAAAAATGTAATATAGACAGGGCAGTAGTAACAGGGTAACAAAAAGTGAAAACAATAGTCCGCCAATGACAGCAATAGCCATCGGTTGAAGCATATCGCCTCCTTCACCTATATTCAGGGCAAGCGGTAAGAGTCCGAGTACGGTAGTTGCCTGGGTCATCAGGATCGGCCTGAGACGCAGGGGCGCACCGGTGAGTATTGCTTCACGGGTACTCATTCCTCCGGCACGGTATTGATTGATAAACGAAATAAGTACCACGCCCTGTGTGGCAATGCCTCCTATCATTATAAGCACTCCGATCAAAACTGTGGCACCGGTGGGATATCCTGTTATAAGCAAAGCTGCCACAACACCTACAAATGCAAAAGGGACTCCAATTAATATCGCCCGATTCCCGTAAATGGGTGGCAACTGTGCCATCAACCAGGCTTCGTACGGAAGTGGCTACCCTGCTGGCAGATAAACCAAAGTCTGCCATCCTTTCTCTGTTAAGATGGATCTGGTATTCAGGTTTGTTGATCTGAGTGCCAATTCTGATATTGGTCAGTCCGTCAATATCACCCATCCGCTGTGTAACGGTGGTTGCCAGTTCATTGAGACGCTCCATGTCAAGACCGCGCACCTTCACTTCAACCTCTGAATCACCCATCCGCCGTATTCCCCTCATCCGTTGTTGTGCAACAACAATACGAACACCGGGCTGAGCAAACTCCATTACCTTCGGCCGAAGCTGGGCCACATACTCACGGGTGCTGTACGGGCGATCAGAACGCGGAACCAGCTCGATATCTATTTGTCCCTCATCGGCAATCTCATAAGTTATAAGTCCCCAAACCCTTCCCCCGGAAAGGGTGAAATATTTATCCACGTAAGGATCATCTCTTACAACCGACTCAATCCTTGCGAGAAGACTATCGGTTTTGGCAATGGAAACCCCTGTCGGCTGTATGGTTTTTATCATGATGCGGCCGTCATCAACGCTTGGGAGAAATTCACTTCCCAGCCGGCCCGCAAAATACAGAAGGGAAGATCGTTTATAATATCCCCGGTTCTGAATGGGAATGGCTAAGAACAGAGAATACTCTGATCACGTATGGCTGTATTTTGTCTCCATCAAGGCTTGACACGGACCATTTTCCGGTTTTTGAACACTGCAATTTTATTGTTAAAAGCAAAATTCTTTCCTGAATTCACGGTGCACAATCAACCGTTTTATCCGTTCAGGAACTATTTTGCTCAAAAACCAGATAAACATATTAAACCTGTTGGGTATTATTACCGTTTTCCCCTTAAACATTTTATTCAGGGTGAACCAGGCAAGCCTTTCAGAATTGATTTGCGTAATCTTTCCGAAAAATCCATGGGCCTTAATACGCTCATTAGTTTCCGGAGTGGTATCGACGCCAGCCGGGCAAACCACACAAACCTTCACTGTCGTATTGTCAAGCTCTATTTGCAGAGCATCGGAAAATGCCAGCACGAAAGATTTTGAGGCAGCATATACGCTTTTATAAGGTATGGTGAAAAAAGCTGACAAACTACTGACATTCAGAATAAATGATTCTTCATTTTCCTTTAAAAGAGGAATGAAGTATCTGGAGAGCAATACAAGCGCTCTGATATTCAGTTGAATTGTTTGATCAATATATTCTTCATTTGAAGATTCGAACTCAGATGTACCGCCGACACCAGCGTTGTTTATCAAAATATTTACTTTATACCCGTTCTCAATACACCAGTTATATGTATTTAGTGGTGACTGGGAATGCGTCAGGTCAATGCCCAGTGAATGCACTTTTACGGGGTATGAACTTCTGATATAATCTGCCGTTTCCTCGAGTTCGGGACCGGGCAGCGCCACCAGCAAAAGATTATGACCGCGTCTGGCACATTCAATTGCAAACGCCTTTCCAATGCCGGCGCTCCCCCCGGTTATCAGAGTGAAAGTCTGACTGGTCATCAGTATCAAATATACAATTTAATTATGAACTGATTTCAACCATGGTAAAACCATTTTAATAGTTTCCTGCAAAAAAATACATTTACAGCAAACCGGCTTTACCGCTTTTTTGCCTGATGCATTCCAACTTTGGTTAATATCTTTTTTACCAGGCCTGGTGTTAATGCCGAAGAGGAACAGAGGCTTTCAATCGTGGTTGTAAAAAAAACCCAGGGACCTAAGTCCGCTATGTATTTCCGGGTTTCTCATAAAGAGTTCCCACAACAGGCCTGAACGGTAATTTTCAATCATCACCACTATCGGTCCCTGGTCTATTGCCAGGTAATTATCGGCGTACCAGTCATGATGGATCGAAAAGGCATCATAAAAACCATATTCGCCGAAAAGCCTCTCTCCCAGCTCATCGTAAAAAAAACGAAGCGCCTTCATCGACTCTTCGGGGGTATAAGGGAATGATGAAAGGGCGGCAGTGGGTGTAATCACTCCCAGGTCGTTGGTGGGACTGTGCGCAGAATAACCCAGGTGGTTATCGCTGGCCGTGAGACCCCAGCACCTGTCCGAGTACCCCTTAAAGCCGTTGGGGTTTTCGACACAATGCCGGTAATTTATCAGTGTATGGTTCCGGTTCTGTTCCCAGTAGCTTGTATGCGAATCATGCAATCCACGCGGGTCAAGACCGAGAAATGAGTAGTGGCTGAAAAACAACGGGCCCCCGTAAGGAAATCCCAGGGGGAGGGTGATCCCGTAATAGGTATTGCCGTTAAGATAATGCTCACCCTCTTTCCATCCCCGGTGATACACCTCCGGAGATACAGGGTAGGTGGGAGATGATGCAGCCAATATGTAAACTATCAGACATTCGTCATACCCTCTGACAGGATGATCCATTTCCCAGTGGTAATCGGGCGACCAGTGCCAGTATAGCCGGTTCTGTCCGTTTGTGTACCATTGCCAGTTCACATCGTGCCACAACCGGGTGATTGTCTCGCGCAGGGTTATTTCACCGGGACTGTTTCCGTCGAAATACTCCCGTGCCGTCAGCAGTCCCTGCAAAAGGAAAGCCGTTTCAACAATGTCGCCACCGTTGTCCTTTTCACTGAAGGGACGGGTTTTGCCGGTAGATCCGTAGTACCAGTGTGACCAGGCTCCATGATAGCGTTCACTCCGCTCCAGGAAGCCGACGATCCTGGTCAGTTGTTCCAGGGCATCCTCCCGGCTGACGAATCCGCGCTCAACTCCAGCGATAACAGCCATAATGCCGAAACCGGTTCCCCCGGTCGTGACAACATCGTTGGAATAGTGCCTTTCATCACTTCTTTCAACAGCCATGCCACTTTCGGGATGAGCAAAATCGGTGAAGTATCTCAGGGTCTGCTCCTGGACCTTATCAAGCAGTGCTTCATCTGTCAGGGCTCCGGTCCTTAACGTATCACCGCACCCGGTTAATATCAACGCGAATAAGAAAGCAGCCTTAATAATGATGTCATTTACTCCTGGCTTGAACATAAAAGTATTATTATGTCATTGTTTATAAGTACATTAAAAAGAGCAAGCCCGGGTCTTTCCCTGAAGGGGACCCGGACTGCATAACTTAACTATTCAGGCTTTTCAGCTTCATATATACGTCCGACCTGCTCTTCCGTCAGTGCCACGTTGAATATCCTCAGATCATCCAGGTCTCCTGTATAATTACCGATCCATTCGTGTGCCGTATTGGGATTCCTTCCGATATAAAATATTGAAGCACTTTCAGGTACCGTTATAGGCCCCATCGGGGTGTCGCCGGCAATCAGTGTATCCCTGGATATCTGTTGACCGTTTATATACATTTCCCTAATACTGTTTTCTCCGTTATATGCATACACGAAATGATACCATCTCGAACTGGGAAACAGAACATCCCTGAGAACTCCATGGTCGGTGTCGGTCCACGCAAAAACATCTGAATCATGATGACGGGTAACAGCCTTGTAACGAAGGGTGTCGCCTCTCTCGCTTCCTTCCTGCCATATGGCATAACCGGCGTTCCAGTCCATTTCCGGGTCGATGAATGAGAGGATAAAGTTGGTTCCGCCGGCCATCTGCTGGGCACGGAGCCACATGCTTACTGTAATACTGCTTACTCTCAGTTCATCAGGGTCTGTAATCATGATGCCTGATGTTGCTGTTCCCTTGTAAGCTGAGTTTTCCCTGCCGTGACGGTCAAATGTATATTGAACATTTGCCCCGATTGTTGTATTACCGTCTTCATCATCTTCATTCCCGTTAAACCGGAAAAAAGCAACCCGGTTGTCAACAGCTACCGTATCGGCAGAAGTAGGCATCTCCCCGTTTCCATTACCGTTATCACCATTTTCAGGATCAACGTCATCGTCTTCTTTTGAGCAGGCTGCAAATGAAACAGCTACTGCCAGAAAAATCCACAATAATAATCTCAGGTTTTTCATAATAGCAGGTTTTAGTTGATAGATTTAGTTAATAATATAATTGTCAAAAACTTCAGTCATAGTAAAAGCCGAGAGCATCAAGTCCCCTATGAATATGTTCATTTCTCATGAACACATCCCAAAGGAGGCCGCTCCGGTAATTCTCGATCATTACAACAATGGGGCCCTGGTCAATTGCCAGGTAACTGCCGGCAAACCATTCATGCTCAAAATTGAAGGCATCCCTGAACCCGTAATTGCCCCACAGATCATCGTACAGATAGTAATAGAAAGTGTTCAGCGCCTTCCTGCTCTCCTCAGGTGTATATGGCATTGATGAAAGAGCCGCAGTGGGAGCAATCGTACCATTGTCTGTGCCATGGTTACCAAAGGGGGCATGGGCCTGGTAACCAACCTCAGGATCATCACTGGCGGTAATGCCCCATAATGAGTCGCTGTAGTGGCAGAAATTTTTTGGATTTGCAATACAATACCTGTGGTTGATAAGGCTGTGGCTGCGGTTCTGCTCCCAGTAGTCCGCATAACTGTCATTTAACCCGCGCGGATCAAGCCCCATAAAAGAGTAATGGGCGAAAAAGAGCGGGCCTCCAAAATCAACTCCCAGCGGAAGCCGGATGTTGTAAAAGTTCCTTCCGTTGACAATATCGCCGTTACGCGCCCATCCATGATGGTAAACCTCCGGTGATACAGGATAAGTGGGCGAGGCGGCAGCCAGTATATAGACGATCAGCGCCTCATTCCAGCCGCGCACCGGCAGGTTGATCTCAAATTCGTATTCGGGCGACCAGTGCCAGTAGAGAACATTCTCCCCGCGGGTGTACCACTGCCAGTCAACACCATGCCATAAGGTATCAATAAGGGCCCTGAGAGAATCTTCCAAAGGCGTTTCACCGTCAAAATACTCCCTGGCCGATAAAAGCCCCTGCACAAGAAAGGCTGTTTCAACCAGGTCGCCACCGTTGTCTTTCTCGCTGAAGGGGATCGTTTTGCCGGTTGTTCCGTCTATCCAGTGTGCCCAGGCGCCATGGTAACGCTCCGCATTAAAAAGGAAATTGCCGATTTTCAGCACCCTTTCAAGCACATCTTCCCTCCCTATGAATTCCCGTTCGGCACCCGCTATCATGGCCATTATGCCAAAACCGGTTCCTCCGGTTGTAACAAGGTTCCCCGACGTGTTTCGTTCGCGCGCCATACCGGATACCGGCTCGGCAAAATCCCAGAAATATTTCAGTGTTTGCATCTGCACCTTATCAAGCAGTTCATCCAGGGGCATCTCCTCCGCGATGACCCTGGAAAGCGGCGGACAAACCTCTGATACGTCGTTATCGTTATTGCCGTTTTCACCCGGGATATCATCATCATGCTCTCTTCCGCAGGAAACAAGGAAGAAAAGAAGAATAAACGCGTAAATATCAGATCTGATGATCATTATGTTATTTTATAATAACCTTACAATACGCTAGTACCCCGGATTCTGAACCAGCACACCGTCACTCAGGTCGATCTGTGACTGGGGTATGGGGAACACCTCATTTCTGCCGGACTGGAATCCGCGGGGACCGAGAACCTCCGGTGCCCTTCCTGTCCTAACCAGGTCAAAAAAGCGATGTTTTTCCAGTGCAAATTCAGCCCTCCTCTCATCCCACACATCCTCCGGGGTGGGAGCATCTATTGGCTCAAGGCCTGCCCTCTCCCTTACAAGGTTCAGGGGTGTGGCTGCATCTTCCCCGGTATGCAGGGCTGCTTCAGAATTCATAAGAAGCACCTCAGCATAACGGATATACCTTATATTGTGATCGAGAGCATAATCAATCGTATTATATTTAAGTTCGGTATAGACCTTATTGTTGTAATATGGGTTGGGGCAGTTTGCACTTATGGAATCGCCGGCAGGCGTTCGTGAACCTCTGGGCAGGACAGTGGCAAACTTGCGGATTTCATCACCCCTGCTGTCAAAGAAATCTATCAGCCTTGCCGAAGGCACGTTGAAACCCCAGCCCTGCAACCTGGAGAAGTTGTTTCTAGGACCCTGCACAAAACCGTATTCGCACCTGTACCTGCCCTGGTCCCTTGACGTAAGCTGCAATTCAAAAACCGATTCAGAAGAGTTCTGTCCTACTACCCTGAATAACTGGTAGAAATCCCTGTAAAGAGCATAACTGTTTGATAATATGATCTCATCAGTCTGCCCCCTTACTTCCGGCCAACGCTCCTGGTACATGTATGCCCGCGCCAGCAATGCCCTGGCAGCTCCGCTGGTAGCCCTGCCTGCTTCATTTAATGAATAGGCAGAAGGGAGGTGGTCAATGGCAAAAAGCAGGTCGCCTTCAATGAAATCATACACCGCATTTACCGGAGATCGCGGTATCTGTGCAAACTCTTCGGCCGTAAGGGTGGTTTCGACAAGAGGAACCCCACCGAAGGCAAGGTTCAGCCTCAGATAAAGAAAAGCCCGAAGGAATTTTGCCTCGGCTACAAGGGCATCCCTTATGTCATCATTTTCAAAATTAAGATCATTCAACGTATTGACAGCAAAGTTCGCATTGCCTATCACCCTGTAATGGTCGTTCCAGAAACCAAGCAACAGGTCGTTCGCAGGATCATAGGTAAATGAGTTCATCTCAATCATTGAAGGAGCATCATCGGGAGTACTGCCCTTGTCTGCATCATCACTGGTAATTTCGAACATCCCTATATACGGGAATACACTTATTCCCCAGCTCCTTAAACCGGCATAAACGGCACTTACATACCTGAAGCCTTCCTCTGCAGTCGGCTCTTTTTCATAGTCGACGGGAAGCTGGGCCTCAAGGGGTATATCCAGAAAATCTTCGCAGGCCGTAAAAAGAGGTACTGAGATCATCAGCAATAATATAACTGCCGCCTTTATTCTTATATGAAGTTTTTGCATGGCCATGTTTTTAAAAATTCACATTAAGACCCAGTGTGTAGGTAGCGCTCAGAGGATAAGTATCATTGTCAATACCTGTCGCAATGGGTGATCCTCCTATCTCGGGTGTATAACCGTTATACCTGAAAAAGGTAACCGGGTTCTGTGCGCTCAGGTACACCCTCATATCATTGATCCTGAGATTTGACATAACATCCGCCGGCAAAGCATATCCTATCTGGATGCTTCTCACCCTTATATAACTTCCCGGCTCCACAAAAAATGAATTTGGGAAGATATTTCTCCTCGTAAGTGCTGCTGAAGGGTATGTGTCGGAAGAGCCGGAGCCCGACCAGTGGTTTTTGTAAAAGTCCATGTCATAGTTGGCATCGGGAAAAATATTCCTGTTGGCTCTTTTTGCATTATAAAGCTTGTTCCCGGATACTCCCTGGATAACAAGAGAGGCGTCCCACTGCCGGAACCCGGCGTTGGCAGTGAACCCGAAAAGGAATTTTGGGATAGGACTTCCCAGCATCACACGGTCGGCATCATCGATCCGGTCATCGCCGTTAACGTTCTCAAACCTGAAATCGCCGGGTATGGCATCTGGTTGCAGAATAACTCCGTTGGGGCTTGTATAATTGTCTATCTCCGTCAGGCTCTGAAACACGCCGGCAACCCTATAGCCGTAAAATGCGCCGACGGGCTGCCCAACCACCGTCCTTGTAAGGAACTGACCATTTGTAAGTGCCCCGAAAATGACACCCGATTCATTGTCTATCTCCAGCACCTCATTGTCAACAGTTGAAAAATTCCCGGAGAATGAATAGCTCAGTTCACCCGAACGGTTATGATCGCTCCATCCGAGAGAAAAATCGATGCCGCGGTTACGGATCTTCCCGTTGTTGCCCAACAGGTTGCTGGTACCCGCAACCCCGGGTATGGGTGCGTAGAATACGGCATTATTGGTAATGCGGTTGTAAAAGTCCGCTTCCAGGCTCAGTCTTCCGCCAAATGAGAAAACTTCAATACCGGCATTCAGCTCTTCCACCGTTTCCCAGACCAGGAAATTATTGAAAACGGTCTGAAAGGTAAGTCCGGGCACAGGGTTGTCTCCACCGAAAATTCCTGTTGTCCCAGGTCCCGGTCTGCCGACAATAACCGATGAATTGGCGGGCACATTGTTGTTTCCCAACTGGCCCCAGCTGGCACGTATCTTCAGGTGATCAAAATAATCCTGTCCGGCCATAAAATCTTCCTGGCTTATGACCCATCCAAGCCCGATCGAAGGGAACACCCCCCATTTCTCATTATACTTGGAAGATCCGTCGGCCCGGACAGTAGCTGTAACCAGGTACCTGGAATCATAGTTATAACTGGTGCGCGAAAAAAATGACAAAACCCTGCTTTTGAATCCACCGTCAGAGGCATTGCGGTTGGTATCATCACCCAGCGATATATACCGGGTCTCATCTGACAGCTCGGGCACATTGAATGCATTGCCGCTCAGGTATGTGGAAAAGAACTCCTGCACCGATGATCCGGCCATCAGTTTGATATTGTGATTATTGATTAACCTTGTATATTCCAGGGTATTGTCAAACTGGATATTCCTGTTAAAATCGTTGTTCCTGTTCAATGATGATGTGTTATTGTTCTGCAAGCCCGACACATAATATGTAGGATTGAAATTTTTGCGCTGTCCAAATTCGAGAGTTGCATTGAAATTGCTTCTAAGCTTGAGGTTCTCCCGGATATCAACAGTCAGCCATGTGCTGGGGATGATATTATACAGATCAGTTCCCGAATTATAATAATATGCACTTGCGAGAGGGTTCGCAAAAGGGCCCGAAAACCCGAGTGCCGTCGGATCCGTCCAGTCAAAGCTGTCATCTCTTGCCCGGAAAGCCGGGGGAGCAACATATGCCTGGAAAAGCGAATAATTGTATGCATGGGTGCTGTTGTTCTTTGAGAAGATCAGGTTATACCCGATCTTGATCCTGTTGAAGAGATACTCATTTTTAGCCCGGAAATTTAACCGGTTGAAGTTATTTGCATTCCCCGGATTATGAGTATGAAGAATACCGTCCTGGTAAAAGTAGCCTATTCCGTAGCTGTACGATGAATTCTCAGATCCGCCTGATATGCTTAATTCGTGACTTGAAACCAAAGCGTTCCGCGTCAGTTCATTGTACCAATCGGTGCTCTCGCTGAAGTCCCCGGGATCAAAGAAATTCCCCACACCGGTCAGCCCTGTCCTCTGGTTCAGGAGTTGAATATACTCTTCTGTACCTGCCATCTCAAGAATGTTGGTAACCTGCTGAAAGCCTGTGTATGTTGAAAAATCAACACGCGTTGGCCCCTCTCTACCCTCCTTTGTTGTGACCAGTATCACGCCGTTGGCTGCCTGTACACCATAAATTGCACCTGCTGATGCATCCTTCAGGACTGTGATTGACTCAATGTCGTTGTTATTCAAGAAATTAATATTATTAACAATTATCCCGTCTACAACATACAGGGGCCCCCCTCCTCCCGCAAAAACGGTACTCACCCCACGTATCCTGATTGTGGGCTGACTTCCGGGTTCGCCGAAGTTGGTAACCATCATCCCCGCAACCTTGCCCTGAAGTGCCTGTGCCGGATTGACGGTTGTCTGGCGGGATATCTCTTCAGACCTGATAGTGGTTACAGGTGCGGTGAGATCCTGCTTTGTGCCTGTGCCGTAACCTATAAAGACAACCTCCTGCAAAGATGCAATCTCCTGTTCAAGAGCTACATCAATAACAGTCTGGCCATCCACGGGTATCTCCGCAGATGCCATCCCGATAAATGAAAAAACCAGGACCGCATCTTCTGAAACTGTGATCTGGTACGTTCCGTCCATACCGGTTTGTGTTCCCTCTGCTGTATCCCTGACCAGTACCGTGGCACCCGGCAATGTTGTTCCGTCAGCAGCATCTGTAACCGTACCCCGGACTGTTACCTGGGAAATTCCAGATATCGCCGTGCAAAAAAGAAAGAGAAGAAAAAGGATCTTATACTTCATAATGCAGGGCTTTTGAGAATAAAAGAGATAATTATTTTCTAATGGCTAAGGCTCATGCCGGAAATTCGAATTGCATATGCCTGTTTTGAAAGGAAATTTCGGTCAAATTGGGCCGAATGTCAAATTATGCGAGTCATTTAGTTTTCACAGTCCGCAATTCAGCAACTGAGTGAACCTCATCATTACTTTCACCGACGATATCAAAAAGCTGTGTTGCTGCACCTTAAACCGGAAATAAGTTACTTTTCACTTTTCGGGTTCCGCTTTCATCAGAAACTCGAACAGATTCTCATCCTGACTGAGTTTAAGCTTTTTCCGCAACCTGTGCCTGCTTATCTCAACGCTTCTTGTTGAAATATTGAGAAGCTGGGCAATCTCTTTTGTATTGAAGTTCATCCTCAGGTATGAACACAACCTCAGGTCATTGGGTGTAAGCTGGGGATACCTCTTCTTGAGCGACTTAAAGAATCCCTGCTGGGTGAGTTTCAGTGTATTCATTGCATTTTCCCACTCTGAACTCTGAACCCCCAAACCTTTATTGATAACCTGTTCCATCTTGTTAATAGATTTGACAGGATATTTTGAAGACTCCTCTTTGATGGCCAGTATCTGCTCCTGCAAGTCCTTCAGGATGCTGTCTTTCAGCAGCAGATGCCTCATTGTAAGCATCAGTTCATAACTCTTGTAATTGAGCTCCTTCTCCAGTGACCTCTGCCTCATCTCCATGGCTGTAAGTTCTTTATGCCGGCTTATTTCATAGCTGAAGAATTTCCTGAGCGACCAGGCTAATAATGCCACTATGATCGCATAAACCATCAGCGCAAAGTGTGAATGGTACCATGGTTTACCTACCGTAAAAGGAACGGCGACAATATTCTCACCAATGCCTTTCAGCTCAAGGGTATATTTCCCGGGTTTCAGACCGGGTAAAACAACCCGGTCTGAAATTGTATTCTGCCATGTAGGGTCAAGTTCGGCGATCCGGTACCGGAAAGGTTTTGAGGTACGCCCGAACAGCGAAGGGTCGGAAAATTGAACCGCCAAATTGTTAACATTCCATGGCACGGCAACATCCCTGAAGAATTCGAAAAAAGTAACAGTATCGCGCTTTCCGTAGAAAAGCAGCTTATCAATACCCAGCCTTGAAACATCAGTCTTCATTTCATGCTTCGATATATCAAAAACATCAAAGCTGTGAGGGTTGGAAATAATTATAGAATTATCGTCAAGAGGTAACAATCTGATTTCTCTCTGAGGGAGGTTGATATTTTCATGCTGTATCTCAAACAGCTTGCGGGTCGAAAAGTCAAGTCCGATTTCAAAAAGAGCAAGCTTGTCGTCCCTGATGAACCAGTATTGGTTCGGCTTATGCTGACTGATCTGTGCAACATAACGGAAATCGCCCAGATGCTCCGTCAGAGCTTCAAAGGGAACGATCTGATTTCTTACGAAGTCAAAGGTATATATATCCTCAGGAGTGACAAACACAACCCTGTTGTTAATCTTAAATGTCTTGATATTGAAACCCTTACCGTAAATACTCGGAAAATACTCAACCTTTACAGCCTCAGTAAGGTCGCCCGACAATTCTATCTTGTATATGCCCCTTTGATGGTGTGATGCCCAGACATAACCAAGGTAGTCGGTTTCAATATACCTGGTCGGTTCATTGAAATTTTCAACCTTGTGCATGTACTGCCAGGTTCCGATATGATCTCTTTCGAGGAAAATAATACCTGTATAGGTGCCTGCGATGATATGACCGCCGAATGGCTTTAGTGACCACCCGCCTGTTATTGTCGAGAGAGTTTGCAGGCGGCCGTCATCCACCAGGAAGGTGCCGTCATTATGGCCGCACAGGATCTGTCCGTCAAATATTTCAAGCGTCCATACCTGTCCGTGACTCCCCGGAACAAATGTAATATTGTCAAAATTCCATAACTGGCCCTTTCTCTGAATATCTGCCCTGAAAAGGCCGTGATTGGTGCCGATATAAAGGAAATTATCGTGCTTCAGCATTGCATATATCGTACCCATCGTGCCGTTTCTGCTCTGGTAATGAGTGAACGGCGAACAGAGGTCAATATAGTTAACCCCATGGTCCAGACCGACCCACAGTCCATTGTCAGCATCCGCAAAAAGTGAAAGCACCGTATTGTTTTCGAGTCCGTTATCGGTGTTATGGACACTCAGGATATTACCATCCCTGTCTGTTATGATCACCCCATTGAGGATACTGCCAAAAGCAAATGTCGAATCGTTGAGCCGGCTGGCAGCATTGAATGTATACCTCTCCAGAAAAGCAGAGGCCTCAGATCTGAAATAACTGAAATCACTGCCGTCATAAATGTAGATGCCGTCATTGCCGGTGCATACGAGCCATCTTTCATCATCATAGCCTATTATTGCATGCACCTTCTTGCCGGCAAATATCCCGCTGTTTTCAATAAACTCAAATTCCTCACCATCAAACATGTAGAGCCCGCCATCAATTATCTGGGCAATGAACCGGTCACCCGGAAGGTGCATGAAAAGCATTGTATAGGGAGCAAGGATCTTTTCCACCTTCCCGCTATCATATATGTAAACTGATGTGAACGACTGGAAATATACCTTCCCGCCAAGGATGTAAATTTTCCATATCTCATCATTTCTTTCGACTTCGGTAAGATGTGTCAGTGAGTTGTATGTCAACTGCCCGCTCCCGTCATATTGCCAGAAACCGAATTCCTCGAAAGAGCCTGTAAAGATCCTGCCTGAAGAATCAACCGCCACCGATCTGACAGGAAGGTTGTCCTCGAGAATATATTCTCTGAACCTGATACCGTTGTATTCAATAAGCCCGCCTGAATTGGCCAGGTAGATAAAATAACTGGAGGGATCCTGGTCAATGCTCCAGTTCTGGTTGTGCAGGTCAAACTCGCTTACAAGAAAGGGTATCAGTCTGGGTGTTTCAAAATCATCAGCCACGGCAGGAATAACCGAATACCAGGAAAGGATCAACGCCGGCAGGATATGTTGAAGGAAATTCATGGCTCCCATTGACTTTAACAGCAAAGTTAATGCAATTTGATTAATCAACTGCCATTGTCAACTTACGGAAGCCAGCCTCCTGGCCAGGCCGGGAATTACTCCTCAGGCTCCCCTTTTGGCGGACTGGAGGTTACAGTCATAGTTAAGACTTCCTCATCAGGCTCCCCGCCGGGAAGCAAAAAGGTTACAGGCATGGTGAACACGACATTGACCGGTTTGCCATTCTGCATACCGGGGACCCAGCGCGGCGATGCCTCAACCACCCTCACGGCTTCCCGGTCAAGCAGAGGATCGGCTCCCCTTACAACATTTACGTTGCCTACACTTCCGTCATCCTTTACGGTAAGCTGCACGAAAACCCTGCCCTCTATGCCCTGTTCCCGGGCCTCCTCAGGGTAACGGATGTTTTCAGCAATGAATTTTCGAAATCCGTCATAACCCTTACCCTCTTCTTTGAAGTAGGGCATCTGCTCAACAACAAAATAGAGATTGTCACTTCCGGGTGCAAGCTGGGGAACCTGCAGTTGCCCGGGCGGATCCTGCTGCATCAGGATCTCCTTGGTACAGGTGGCCGCAAAAACTGCGGTTGCAGCGAGCAGTGACAGTATCAGTGCCCTTCGTACTCCATTGTTTTTGAATAGTTGCATCTTAAGATATTTTAGTTTGACAAATCAGATCCTTGTCAAAGATACAACTATTTTTATAGTTCGCAAACTAATTTCATAGGTATTGCTGATGCAAGGCTAAAAATCTGCTTCAAATAATCTGTAAATGGTTGTTGGTCAGCCGGAAAAAACCGCCTTGATATTGACAAACTCCCGGATGCCGAAATATGAAAGCTCCCTGCCGTAACCGCTCTGTTTTATTCCGCCGAAAGGCAGGCGGGGATCCGACCTTACCATGTCGTTCACAAAACAGCAGCCGGCATTCAACTCCTTTTCAGCAATGGATGTGCCCTTTTCCGTATCGCGCGTAAATACCGCGGCTCCGAGTCCGAATTGCGTATCATTGGCGATCCTGATGGCCCCGGGCTTATCTTCAGCGCCTATGATCGCCGCTACCGGCCCGAATATCTCTTCGTCATACGCGGGCATACCGGGTTTGACGCCCGTTAACACAGTTGGAGGGTACCAGGCCCCGGGTTTCTCCGGCACCGTACCTCCAAGAATGCATTTTGCACCCTTGTCAATGCTTGCGGCAACCTGCCCGTGAAGCTCATCCCTCAGCGCAACTGATGCCATGGGGCCGATATCTTTCTTCTTATCCATGGGATCGCCCATCATTTTGGCAGCCATCAGCGCGGTAAAACGCTCCGTGAACTCCTCCAGCATCTGCCTGACAACAATAAAGCGCTTGGCAGCAATGCAGCTTTGTCCTCCATTTATCAGCCTGCTGTTGACACACACCTCAACAGCTTTATCAAGATCGGCATCTTCAAGAATAACATACGGGTCACTCCCGCCAAGCTCAAGAACGGTCTTTTTCAGTTCCGCCCCGGCCTTTGCAGCCACCGCGCGTCCTGCCCCGACGCTGCCGGTAAGAGTTACCGCGCTTACAAGCGGGTTTTCTATGACCTGGCCTACAGCGTCGCTGCCGATCTTAAGTGTTCTGAACAGGTTGGGGGGCAATCCTGATTCCCTGAAGATGTTTTCAATTGCCAGTGCCGACCCGGTAACATTTGAAGCATGTTTGAGCAGCGCTCCGTTTCCTGCCATTAATGCCGGTGCTGCAAACCTGAACACCTGCCAGAAAGGAAAGTTCCAGGGCATGACGGCAAGCACCACGCCAAGGGGACTGAAGGCAACAAAGCTTTCGGCTCCGCCGGCTTCAACATACTCGCGTTCAAGGTACCTGCCGCTATTTTCTGCGTAATGATCGCATACACCGGCGCATTTTTCAACCTCTGCAAGCGACTGAGCTATTGGCTTTCCCATCTCAAGGGTGATCAACCGGGCATACTCTTCTGAATTTTGCCTGAGATTTTCTGCAACCTTCAGCATCAGGTCAGCCCTGTGGCTGAAATCTGTGAGCCCCCAATCATGCTGTTCATTGGTTACAAGGGATATGATACGGGCAGCCTCGCCGGGTGTATGCCGCTCATAGGTGGCAACCTGCTCTCCCGTTGCCGGATTAACTGTTCTCAACTGCATATCTGCCGGTTTTTGTCAGTTTATTACTATTTTTAACATTGATAAATAACCATTCAATATGAGTACAAAGATCGCCTTTTTCGATACAAAACCCTATGACAGGGACATGTTTGATGAGCTGAACAGGGATTTCGGTTACGAGATCAAGTATCACAAGTTCAATATTACTGCCGACAATGCCATGCTGGCCGAAGGTTATGATGTGGTATGCGTTTTCGTAAACGATGTTGTATCTGCTGAAGTAATTGAGAGGCTTCATTCATGCGGTATAAAGCTGATAGCACTGAGATGTGCGGGATACAACAACGTCGATTTCAAGGCTGCATACAAAAAGATACATGTGGTAAGGGTACCGGCCTATTCACCCAATGCAATTGCCGAGCATACCGTGGCGCTTATGCTGTCACTCAACCGTAAAATCCACAGGGCTTACTGGAGGACAAGGGATGCCAACTTCTCACTTGGGGGACTAATGGGCTTTGACATGTACCGTAAAAAAGCGGGCGTCGTCGGAACTGGCAAGATAGGGAGGGCGCTGATCAGAATATTGCTTGGGTTCGGCATGGACGTGCTGGCTTACGACCCTTACCCTGACAGGAAGGCTGCAAAGGAGAATAACTTCAGGTATGTTCCGCTTGACGAACTGTACAGGAGCTCCGATATAATCTCGCTCAACTGCCCGCTTACAAAAGAGACCGAATACATGATCAACAGGAACACAATCGAGATCATGAAAGATGGTGTCATGATAATCAATACCGGGAGGGGCAAGCTGATACGCACGGCCGACCTGATATGGGGGCTGAAAAACGGAAAGGTGGGGAGCGCCGGGCTTGATGTTTATGAAGAGGAAGCTGAGTATTTCTTTGAGGATCTTTCCAACAGGGTCCTGACCGACGATATACTCGCAAGGCTGCTTACCTTCAACAATGTAATCATAACTTCGCACCAGGGCTTCTTCACAAGGGAGGCAATGCACAATATTGCCGAAACAACCATGAACAATATCAAGGATTTCACAGAAGGGAAAGTTCAGGATAATGAGCTGTGCTACAGATGCCTTAAATCGCCGGCGGAGTGTCTGAAAAACAAGGGGGAGCAATGTTTCTGAGATGACTGCACAGCCGGCCGGCATGGATCCCGCCGGTATCCGGCAAACAACATGCATTATCATAAAAACCAACTAACCTTTAGACCATGAAGTACTCCAGACATTTAATCATTACGCTGCCGGCAATGTTTGCCGCGTGCCAGCCGGGAGGCGAGCAACCTGAAGAGAGGCCAAATATCATCTTTATCTTCAGCGATGACCATGCAACACATGCAATCGGCGCCTACGGACCCAAAAACAATAACCCTGAGCTTCACAAGCATGTAATAACCCCGGCGCTCGACAGGCTGGCCGCTGAGGGAATGCTTTTCGAGAACGTCTTTTGCACCAACTCCATCTGCGGGCCCAGCCGGGCTGCCATACTAACGGGCAAGCACAGCCATTTCAACGGCATGCTGCGCAACGATACCATCTTTGACGGATCCCAGCAGACCTTCCCCAAACTGTTGCAGGAGGGCGGTTATAAAA
The DNA here is from genome assembly GCA_007695015.1 of Marinilabiliales bacterium. Classification (NCBI taxonomy): domain Bacteria; kingdom Pseudomonadati; phylum Bacteroidota; class Bacteroidia; order Marinilabiliales; species Marinilabiliales bacterium. The sequence goes on along the minus strand of REEN01000043.1, from coordinate 17,810 downwards.
CTGCCTGGATAGGCAAGTGGCACCTGTTCTCAGATCCGACCGGCTTTGACGATTGGGCAATACTGACCCAGTGGGGTCAGCAGGGCACCTATTACAATCCCATTTTCGGCACAAGCGAAGGTACCATGGAGCCTGAAACAGGATACACCGCCACGCTGATAACCGACAGGGCCATCGAATGGCTGGATGCGAACCGCAACGGCTCACAGCCTTTCTTCATGGCCTACTCCCATAAGACACCCCACCGAGAATGGGTGCCGGGACCTGATGAATATGAGCTTTACAAGGATATTGACCTGCCGGTGCCCACCAATTTCTTCGATGATTATTCTAACAGATCCACCGCAGCGACCATGCAGGAGATGGAGATAGCACGGCACATGAACGAAAGGGATCTGAAACTGATACCGCCCGATTATCTGAACGATGAGCAGCTTGCCAGGTTTATGGAGGCCTACGGCCCGGAAAATGAAGCCTTCGAAAAGGCAAACCTGCAGGGCGATGAACTTGCACTGTGGAAATACCAGAGGTACGTAAAGGATTTTCTACGGTCGGTTACATCGATGGACAAGGAGATAGGTCGTCTGCTGGACTACCTGGAGGAGAGCGGACTGGCAGAGAATACCATTGTTATATACAGCTCAGATCAGGGCTTTTTCCTTGGCGACCATGGCTGGTACGACAAGAGGTGGATGTACGAGGAGTCACTCAGGATGCCCTTTATAGCAAGATGGCCGGGAGTTACCGGACCCGGTTCCCGCAATTCACATATTGTGCAGAACATCGACTTTGCAGCCACCTTCCTCGATATGGCCGGGCTGCCCATACCGGGCGACATACAGGGCCTCAGCATGCTGCCGCTTCTGAAGGGGGATGATCCTGAAGAGTGGAGGGAGTATGCCTACTATCATTATTATGCTTACCCCGACTGGCATATGGTGAAACCCCATTACGGGATCCGCTGCGACCGCTACAAGCTGATACATTATTATACTCTTGATGAATGGGAACTGTTCGACCTGGAGAGGGATCCGGATGAGATGCACAGCGTCTACCCCGACCCGGAATACTCAGACCTGGTAAGCTTTCTGAAGAAGGAGCTGGAAAAGACCCGCGTGGCGGAAGGCGACACGGTCGAGATGAGCGCCCCGTCAAGGCATTACAGGTAGCAGTAACAGTCCGGTCACTTTCCGGTCAGTACTGGTTAAAAGTCTGTTGCTGTTTTTGGGTACCGGTTGGTGCCTGTTAGTACTGTTTGATGATTTCGCCGGCGTGGCGATATATACCACAATACGACTGTAAATGAGCCTAAAAGCAAATTATGAAGCTGTTTCTTAAAATACTCAAATACGCGGCACTTATCCTGCTTGCGCTGATCATCGTGCTTCTCCTGATCGCCTTTTACAACATGAGAGACCGGCACCGCGGTTATTCGATTGACATCGATGTGGAAGCCCCTCCGCCGGGAACCCTCATGGCCGGGTTCGCTGCCCGTACCATAACCCCGGAGGTTGTTGATACCTGGACCGACGTAAAGGGTAATGCAAGGTATAACCCTGATGAGGGCGACACTTTCGTGGATGTTACCGGTACAGGCCGTTTTGACGCGGTGTGGATGGCCGGATTCAGCAACAGCAAACCGGCAAAGGGAGTTTACGATGACCTGTGGGCACGGGTAATGGTACTGGATGACGGACATACAAGGCTTGCATGGGTGGCGCTCGATGCGATCGGGATGTTCGGATGCGATGTGATCGATATCAGGAAAAGCCTGCCCGCAGAGCTGGGCATTGACTATGCCATAGTCTCAAGCAGCCATACCCACTCGGCCCCCGACCTGATGGGACTGTGGGGACCCGGGACCTTTAAATCGGGGGTTGACCCCGGCTACATGGAGTATGTCAAAAGCCGCAGCGCTGAGGCAATAGCCGAAGCCGTATCAAACCTCAGGCCCTCAAGGTTCAGGTTTGCCACCGACAGCGAAAGTGCGGCTTCACAGATAACCGATACGCGAAAGCCCTGGGTGATTAACCCCGAACTGCGTATCATGCAGTCGCTCGATGCTGAAACGGGCGAAACCCTGGGCACGCTGGTGCAATGGGACAACCACCCTGAGACGATATGGAGCCGGAACCTGATGATCACCTCCGACTTTCCGCACTATCTGAGGGAGGGTATCGAGAGAGGGGTATGGCATGGCGATTCCCTCGTGACAAGCGGACTGGGTGGTGTTGCCATGTTTGTTACCGGGAATATCGGGGGACTGATGACCACTTCACCTTCAGTGGGAATTGAATGCCCCTTTACAGACACTGTCTATTATGAGCCTTCGTTCGAAAAGGTGCGTGCGCAGGGACTGTCACTGGCACAGATGACCATATCGGCGCTCAGCGGGCCCGATGCAACCGAAATCGACCGGGGCGGAATATCCCTGAGGGCAAGGTCTATAAACCTGCCGCTCGACAACAGGCTGTTCAGGCTTGGAGCCGCCATCGGATTATTCAACAGGGGGCTTACAGGGTGGATGCAGTTCCGTTCCGAGATCGCGTTCTGGCAACTGGGGCCGGCAGATTTCCTGCATCACCCGGGTGAATTGTACCCCGAGATAGCCGACGGGGGCATCGAGGCGCCTGAGAACAGTGACTTTGATACCGGCCCGGTCGAGGTGCCTCCGCTAAGGCAGGTGATGCCAGGCCGCTACAAGTTCATAACGGGACTGTCGAATGACATGATAGGATATATAATCCCAAAAAGCCAGTGGGATACAGAACCTCCCTATACATACGGATATGAGAGCCGCCCTTACGGAGAGATAAACTCACTCGGGCCCGAAACCGGGCCATTGCTTCACTCAGCTATCCTGGAGCTGATAATTGGCAACGAACTGATAACACCATGGAGCGACCTCCATTAAACACCGTCGATGCACTTTCAGGACCCCGGGCATTTTCCAAATTGGCACGTGCCTTCAGCAGGGATCTGCCCTGATGCAGGGTCACCTGCCCTAATGCCAGGTCACAGAAAAGATCTATATAAGCAGGGTATTCCCGCCCTTTTCAAGGTTTATATCCATCAGCGGCTTGTTGGTCTTCCAGGCACCGGCTGTGAAATCGGGTATGTCAACCGGCATTGAGCGGTTGGCAACCGACCATTCACTCAGAGGTATTATACTGCTCCATGCAGCGGCATCATACACATCCATATCGAGCGGCAACCCGTTGCGCAGGCAGTCGATCAGGCGCCAGTCCATCAGCGTATCCATACCGCCATGGCCGCCAACCTGGCGGGCCATCTCCCCTACCCTTTTCGTGATTTCAGGGGTGTACTGCTCCTCCAGTTTCCTGAACTCCTCATCTGGCAACCAGCCGTGATGGCTTGTCGCAATCCTCGCCGGGGAGGGCCATTTGCGGGCAATCCCTTTTGTGCCGCTTATCAGGTGAATACGTGTATAAGGACGTGGCGAAGAAACATCATGCTGGATCATAATTGACCGGCCATTGCTGGTCTTGATAAGCGTGGTGTTAATGTTACCCCGGTAATCCCTGCCTGCATAATCCTGCCAGAACTCATCCTCTGTAGCAAGCTCCTCTGCACGCCTGCCCATCATAAAATCATTACTTGAGAGAGAGACAAGATAATCCATCCTGTCGCCGTAGTTGACATCCATTATCTGGGCTACCGAACCAAGTCCGTGCATCGGGTAAAGGCTGCCGTTGCGGCGGGAGTTCTCCTCCAGGCGCCACATGTTGGCATAGGCGGTTTTTGAGAAGTTCATATCCATAAGATCATGAATGTAAGCACCTTCGCCATGAATAATCTCACCAAAGAAACCCTGCCTGGCCATATTAAGTGTCATCATCTCAAAGAAATCGTAGCAAACGTTCTCAAGCATTATGCAGTGCCTGCGGGTCCTCTCTGATGTCTCAACAAGCTGCCAGCACTCATCCATGGTCTGAGCTGCAGGAATCTCTGTTGCCGCGTGCTTGCCGTTCTCCATGGCATAGACAGAATTGGGAGTATGTAGGTGCCAGGGAGTGCAGATATAGACCAGGTCAACATCATCACGCTCGCAAAGCCCTTTCCAGGCATCCTCGCTCCCGGAATAAACCGCCGGATCATGGCCGTGGTCCCTTACAAACTCACGTCCGCGGTTAACCCTGGCCGGGTCAAGATCAGCCAGTGCAGTAATCTGCAAACCCTCTATCCTTACATGTCGTCTCAACGCGCCAAATCCCCGGCTGCCCACACCTATAAGCCCCACTCGTACGGTCTCAAGCCGGGGTGCTGCATATCCCGACATATTGAAAACCTGGTTATGGGTCATCCTGAAAGGAGCCTCCTGAACCTGACGGTCAGTACAACCGGCAAAACCGGCACCTGCAAGGCCGGCCCCTGCAAGTCCGGTCAGCCTGATAAAATCTCTGCGGCTGGTCTTCATCTACTCACTTTTCATCACATCATCAAACGCCTGGGCTGAAGGTTTGAAATCCACAGCCTTTACAAATTCGCAGGACTCTTCTGCCCCATGCTCCCTGTCCATCCCGCTGTCTTCCCATTCAACAGAAAGAGGGCCATCATAACCGATATCGTTCAGTGCCCGGATAACACTTTCAAAATCGATCCTCCCGCGGCCGATACTGCGGAAATTCCAGAAACGCCGGTTATCGCCAAACTCCGTATGACCTCCAAAAACACCGATGTCACCCGGAAAATCATTCCAGTGAACATCCTTCATATGAACATGGAATATCTTGTCGGCAAACTCATAAATAAACTTAACATAGTCTACTCCCTGGTATCCAAGATGGCTGGGATCATAATTGAATCCGAAAGCAGGGTGATTATCCACTGCCTCAAGTGCCCTCCTTGATGTTTCAATGTCAAACGCAATCTCAGTCGGATGGACCTCGAGACAGTATTTTATGCCAAGCCGTTTATACTCGTCAAAGATGGGTCCCCAACGGTCGGCAAAATCCTTGTAGCCTGCATCGATCATCTCTTTTGGCACGGCCGGGAAAGAATACAGAAGATGCCATATCGAACTGCCGGTAAAACCGACGACATTCTCAATACCAAGCCTTTTGGCCGCTTCAGCCGTTTTCACCATCTCCTTTGCAGCCCTCTGCCTTATCCCCTCAGGATCACCGTCACCCCAGATATATGATGGCAGTATCGCCTTATGCCTCTGATCAGGTATATCGCACACAGCCTGACTTGCAAGGTGTGTTGAAATAGTATACAACTGCAGGTCATACTTTTTAAGGATCTTCAGGCGATTGTCACAGTATGCCTGGTCAGCCTTGTCGATCTCCATGTGATCTCCCCAGCATCCCAGCTCAATACCATCATAACCGAACTCTTTTGTTTTCTGACACATTGTCTCAATGGGCAGGTCGGCCCACTGTCCGCTGAATAAAGTTACTGGTCTGGCCATAATAATTCTATTTTTTTGGTTTTTGGTTTATTTGTTGGTGCTGCTCTCAAATTTAGGTTTTATTATCAATATACCATAAATTTTACTGGTTTTTCATTTCCGATCCAGCTTAAAGCACCGTTGACCGGACCATGACAATCCTAACTATCAATTAGATAGCTCAACAATAATAGTAACAGTCATATTATGGCATAAGTTTTTTAATTTTACGCCAACACATATCCTCACAGAAAAAAACCAGGGTCAGGAAGAAGCTGACCAAACAACAAAAAAACCGGAATGTCAACAGTACTTGTAACCGGTGCAAATGGTTTCCTTGCTGCCAACACAATTGCAGAGCTTCTTGAGCGGGGTGCAAATGTGAGGGGCATGCTGAGGAAAACGGCATCACCAGTACCAGATCACGACAGGTTCACCCCGTTCTACGGCAATCTAACATCTCCGGAAGATGTTTTCGAAGCGGTCAGTGGATGCGAAACGGTTATCCATATTGCGGCGGTAACAGATCAGTCGATAGCCCGCAAAAGCATATACCGCAAAGTTAATACCGGCGGCACCACCAATATTGTGCAGGCATCGCTGCAGCACAAGGTTAAAAAAGTGGTACTTGTGAGTACTGCCAACGTGTTCGGTCACGGATCCAGGGAGCGGCCCGGTAACGAGGAAAAACCGATGAAACCTCCCTTCACATCCTCTCCATACGCCCTGAGCAAAGCAGAGGCCCGGGACACTGCAATTGAAAGTCTGAAAGGGACAGGTGTCTCCATTACTGTGGTCTGCCCTACATTCATGATCGGCCCCAACGACAATAAGATCAGCTCCAACCGGATAATACTCAGGGCGCTCGGAAGGAAGGTCCTGCTAATTCCCCCCGGAGGGAAAAATTTCATACATGTGAAAGATGCGGCAACCGGTATCTGCAATGCTATAAGCCGGGGGAAAGACGGTGAGAGCTACATCCTGGCAAATGAGAACATGACCTACAGGGAGTTCTACAAGACCATGGAGGAAGTTTCAAAGAGACGCCAGGTGCTTGTTACCATACCCCGGCCTCTCCTTTACCTTGCAGGCCTTGCAGGCAGCATGGCACGGCTTGCAGGGATAAATACAGAGTTAAGCCTTACAAACATGAGAATACTCTGCACCTGCAATTTCTATTCAGGAATAAAAGCGATCGATCAGCTGGGGTTACCGCAAACCCCGGTAAAGACAGCCATCAAAGAAGCTATCAATTGGTTTGACCAAATTCCAACCTTTGTTGAATAATTTACGTTATACAAACAGTAACAATGCATATCAATATAAAAACCGCCGATAAATGCGAAGGAGTATAACCTTGCTTCCGGTCATCTTTTTACTGGTGTTACAATCCTGCACCAAGGATGAACTCACCTTGCCTGCTCCCGTGCAGTTCACTTTTGAAATGGTGCCTCACGAAGAGGGAAATAACCTGAAAAGCGTTCGGCCCCCTGTCATACCTGCCGGCAGATTACAAATTGACAGGGGATTACTTGTAATTTCATCAATCGAATTTGAAGGACGCAGAGATGAAGGGAAAGATGTCTTTTTCGGGACCAACTTCCCGGAACCTGTCACGATAAACCTTGATACGGGCGAGACCAGCCATGAACTGACATTCGATATCCCCCAGGGGGTATACAACCGGATTGAAATAATCCTTGAAATAGGCGGAGATAACGGCATCCCCATGGTCCTTGAAGGTGAGATCGTAAAAGGTCAGACCGACAATATACCGCTCAGGTTTGAATATAATCTCAGAGACCGCATAAGGATCAGGGCAGAGCCGGGGGAGCAGCATAACAGTATCGTGCTGAGAAAAGATAAAATGAGCGTTGCCACGATAAGTGTGGATGCAGGGGAGGTGTTTCGGTTCATCAGTTTCCAGTCACCTCCGGGCGGACTTGATTCGCTTCAGATCACAGAAGGGACGGTGCTGATATCATCACAGCTGAACACCGGCCTTTTCAACAATATGGCCAGCAGGCTTGAAAGATCTTTCAGGGTGATATTTGACTGATCGTATGACAGAATTGCCATTTGTAGAAGACGAGGTTATAGCCTCCTGCCGCAGGAACGACAGGCGGGCTCAGGAGGTGCTTTACAGACATTTTGCCAAAAAAATGTACGGTATATGCCTGGGGTACGCCGGAGAACGACCCATGGCGCAGGACATACTGCAGGAATCTTTCATCAAGGTATTCAGAAACATCGCACAGTATAAACAAGACGGATCCCTTGAGGGCTGGATCAGAAGAATAGTGGTAAACACAGCCATCGATCATATCAGAAAAAGAAAGAGGTCCTATGAATATATCGATTCAGAGCCGGCAGACAACAGTCTCCACATACAGAACCATGCGCTTAAAATGATGGGGTACAAAGAGATAATGCAACAGGTACAACGTCTGCCGGAGGGAGCCAGACTAATCTTCAGCCTCTATGCAGTTGACGGATATACACACAAAGAGATCGCAGAAAAGCTTGAAATAACCGAAGGCACTTCCAAGTCACAGTTTAACAGGGCAAGGAAGCTGCTTATGGGATTTTTAGGGAACATGAACTTATAGCCATGGACTTCCTGAACTGGTATAAAAACATATTTGAATCAGCCGGCGAGGAGCCACCCGGGGAGGTATGGGAGGCGATTCAGGACGAGCTTGATATTGACACGGTGTGGTCATCAGTAGAAAATGAACTCTCCTCCCGTGGCAGGACCAGGTATATTTATGCGATGGCTGCTGCTGCATCACTGGTCGCCCTTATAGGGATAGGTGCGTTCCTGTTTTTTCTCTCAAACGATCCGGCCGCTGTCCGGGGCCGGCTGCACACCTGGCATACCGCACCCGAATATTCAACAGGAGATCCGGCAATAAGGGTCCCGTTCATGACACCCCTGCCATTTCCTGCTGCCAGGCAGGTCATACATCCTGAAACAATGGTGGTGACTGCAACGCAAGAGCTCCGACCGGACCGGGAGGAGGTCAGATTATTTCCGGCAGGGCCTTTACCAGGTTATATACCCAGATCTGAAACAGATTTTCTGCTTGCTGAAGTTAATGTTTTCCCTTCCGGGGAAATGTACGCTGTCACGGAACCGGGCATTGAAGCCATTCGTTTCTGGGGCGGTTTCTCCGGACACCTGGCCAATACCTGGTTGCTGAACAACAAAACAGTGATGGGCCTGAGACCGGATGAGTTTACAGCCTCTCTGCCATCATTCGGGTACAATCTGGGTATTGTCACAGGTGTTGAGATAACCGGCAGGTTCGCCCTCCAGGCAGAATTTAGCTTCATCTCACTTGCCAGGCAGGATTACAATGAATACCTGTACGGGAAATATATTACGAACAGTATGCAATTCGATTACAGCAGGCTCTCCCTTTCGGGAAAATGGACCTTTGCCGGAAATGGCACCAATGGAAAGCACTGGATCATACTCGGAGGTTATAGTGGTCTGCTCCGTGATGCAAGACAGGATCTTGGCGGGGAACTATTGTCCCTGAAAGAGGATTACAATAATATCGACTACGGAATTTTAACGGGTTATGAATATGAACACCCGGTGAGCGGGAGACTGTCCGCCACCCTGGGAATAAATTCAAAAATCGGCATCAGAAACATATTCGCCGGAAATGAAATAGTACCATATTACCTCAACAGTACCCGCAATATGTCAGTAAATCTGACCATGTCATTACGATATAACTCCAGATAGTTTTTTCGCAGTTTCCAACCTTTTGCTTCCCGGCCCCGTCTTACAGACAGAAACATATTTATTAACATAAACCAATATACCATGAAACGACTAGTATTATTTATGACTGCAGCGATATTACCGCTGTTTATTTTCACTGCGTGTGAAAAAGAGGGAGGGACAAAGGGAACTATTAACCTGTCAATAACCGATGCTCCTATAGACACTGACGGCATCTCGGGAGTTTTCATTACTGTATCCGGGGTGCATTATCACACATCAGAAAACGACTGGCAGGTCTTTGAAGACTTCGAAGGGCCAATGAACTTTAACCTGCTCGACCTGCAAAGAGGAAATTCCGAACTACTGGGTAGTTTTGAGCTTGAAGCCGGAACCTATACACAATTAAGGTTTATGCTCGATGCCCCCGTTTTTGGAATGGGGCCGCAATCCACCCCGGGCTGCTACCTTGAATTTGAAGACGGTTCAACAGAAAATCTGTTTGTGCCCAGTGGTTCACAGACTGGCTACAAAGCTGTGGGGCAGTTTACTGTACCTTCAAACGGCGAAGTGGATGTCACGGCTGATTTTGATGTAAGAAAATCTGTTGTGAAGGCTGGAGCCAGCGGAATGTACCTGCTGAAACCAACAATCAGGCTTATTGTGGATAACCAGGCAGGTCAGATCGCTGGTGGCGTTTCGCATATACCTGATGAAAAGGGAATTGTTATCTACGCCTATGAGGAAGGCACATATGAAGCCTCAGAAGCTGACGAGCCGGCAGCAGAAGAGCCCAGGTTCCCCAATGCAGTTACAAGCGACATGGTTGATGGCGAGGGAGCTTATCACCTGGCCTATCTTGCACCGGGTACATATGACCTGGTGGTTGTTGCAACAACAGAAGGAGAGTTCGATGAGGTACTGGGTATCGTTGAGGATATCCTGGTTGAAAGCAATAAAACAACCAGTGTACAGATCGATATTGAAGAGCTTTAAAACAGCGTCAAACAATTAATTTAGAGGAGGCGGGCCGAAGGGCCCGCTTTTTTTATCAACAAACCTGTCAAAAATGTCAACCTGAGCAACCGTAGTTGGGTTGAACTTGCTATATTGCACGTTTTGTAACATAAAGGAACTGCGGTGAAAAGTCCGCAATCCGGAACCAAAACCGTTAGCATATGGAAACCAACTACCTGACAGACATTATGCTCCCCCTCTCACTGGCAGTCATTATGCTGGGAATGGGACTCTCCCTGGTACCTTTTGACTTTAAAAGGGTTGCCTTGTATCCAAAGGCAGCGACAATCGGCTTAATTAACCAGCTTGTTGTTCTACCGGTTGTGGGGTTCCTGCTGTTGCTTATTTTCAATCTGGAGAGCCCTGAACTTGCCGTCGGTATAATGATACTCGCCGCCTGTCCGGGAGGTCCCACCTCCAACCTCATAAGCCATATTTCCAGGGGAGATACCGCCCTGTCAATAACATTAACGGCTATATCAAGCCTTGTGGCTGTCATTACTATCCCGCTTATTGTAAACCTGGCACTGGCATACTTCATGCAACAGGGTGAGTATATACCGCTGCCTGTATTCCGGACCATTATCAGTCTCACCCTGATAACCCTGGTACCTGTAAGCATTGGCATGATCATCAGATCCAAAGCCGTCAGGTTTTCCGAAAAGATGAACAAACCTGTCAAGATCATTTCAGGTCTGCTCCTGTTTATTATAATTTTTGGAGTGATACTGGAAAACAGGGCTATCATAATCAGTTCATTCAGGGATCTTGGGCCGGTCGCTCTTTCACTGAACGTAGTCATGCTTCTGATAGGCTTTATGTCTGCCAGGATACTTAAGCTCAACACTTCCCAGAGCATAACCATATCGGTCGAGTCGGGGATACAGAACGGCACACTCGGCATTACCATTGCCAGCATACTTATCGGCAATGATGTAATGGCCATCTCGCCCGCCCTTTACAGCCTTATCATGTTCATGACGGCCGGATTTATAATTGCATGGGCTAACCTTGGATTAAAAAAAGTGGAGGCGCCAGGCTGAGGCGGTACCGGCAGCACCATGACAAACGTTTGACACTATCCGGGCTTGTGCCTGTGCTGCGGGCATAGAATATCAAACAACCGGGAGACTGTAGCACTATGTACAGCATTATTGATATCGAGACAACAGGAGGAAGCCCTTTAAGGGACAAAATAACCGAGATCGCCGTTATAAACCATGATGGTACAGGAGTAACCGGACAGTTTTCAACCCTGATCAATCCCGAACGGGAGATTCCGGCATTCATAACCCGAATGACCGGCATCAGCAACGGGATGGTTGCAGGCGCCCCAAGGTTCTTTGAGGTGGCCCGTAAAATTGTTGAACTCACTGAGGGCAGGATATTTGTTGCACATAATGTATCGTTCGACTTTGGCTTTGTAAAGGAGGAATTCCGGCAACTGGGCTACAGCTACCAGCGTGAAAAGCTTTGTACCGTGAGGCTTAGCCGCAGGATAATACCCGGACACAGATCCTACAGCCTGGGGAAGCTTTGCCGGGCACTTGATATCAGTCTAGAAAACCGGCACAGGGCAATGGGTGACGCCCTGGCAACAGCCAGACTTTTTGAAAAGTTGATCAATAACGGCTACACGGGTATTCCATAGTGCAGTCCCGGAAAGATCGGGTCCCGAACACCGGCAGAAGACATGCCTCTGCACCGTCACCCCGGCAGAACTATCAAAACGGAGATCATCCCGGTCAGTTCTTCCTGAACAGCTTCTCTGCCTCGATAACCCCTTCTGCACGTGCAAGGTCCATCCATATCGATTCGTTGTCGATATACCCCCTGATAAGGTGCCTGCGTGCAAGTTGCAGGTAAATATCGACCAGTGAGAAGACATCTTTACAGGGCATCAGGTTGAATATTGCCGGACTTAATACCTGTATCCTGCTGAATGCATACTTTTTCAGGTTTCCCCTGTGGTCAGCGAATATTACCTCTTCCCCCGTTTCGGTGTTCTGCCACCCGCAGAGCCTCATATTATCATCAAACAGCATGTACCTGGAGCTTTCACGCTCCCTTACCAGCAGGGTTACAAGAGCTCCTGACCGCAAATGATTCTCATACATCAGGGCCGGGTCGGTTTCGCTCAGTACCTCAAGGTAATATAGCAGGAAAGGCCGGGCATCATCAAAGAACCTCGCCACCTTTTTGAGGCCCCCTCCGGAATCCAGCACCAGGTCAGTCTCATCGGACAATTCTATCCGGATATCCCCGAAATCCTTCAGGCTTATAAATTCATAAATTTGCCTGGCAAAATGATGTACATTAACAATGATCTCGTCGAATCCCTTATCTGCCAACCTCCTGAGAAGCATGCCAAGGAGCGGCTCCCTGTTTATCTCGATTAGAGCCCTGGGTCTGCCGGAGCTTTGCGGCTTCATACTGCTTTCAAGCCCGCCCGTATAGATCATCGCCTTCATAAAGCAAATATAAAACAAGCCCTTTAATATGATGCAACCTTAGCAGATGACCGCAGAGTACAGGTCCGGAATGGCATGGCCAGCCGGAAGTCCTACTTCAGTTTTGATGGTTTGCAGAGATGTTTCTTTTTGGCAGCCATCAGTCCGCATTTGGAACAAACATGTTTCACAGGAGACTTTTTATCCTCCTTATGATTATCACCTTTCCTCCTGCCTTTCTTCTTTTCACATGCTTTCAAGGCCATATCCGGAAATTATCTCCCCCCAGTTTTACAGTCGCTGATTATTTTTTCGTACCAGGAATGATTACTGGCTATTCGGGGGCCTTTTCACCCGGGTGTTCCTCCTTGAAGGTTACCCAGTACTCTTTTATGGTAGCTTTTATCTCCTTGTGCAACAACAGCAACCCAATCAGGTTGGGAATGGTCATAAATGCAATGGTGATATAAGAGAGCGTCCAAATGATAGTTGTATCGGTAAATGCCGCAACAAAAAAGAGCAGCACATATACTATCCTGTAATATATAACATATTTCGAACCTGCCAGATAGGTAACCGCCCTGTCGCCGTAATATGACCATGATATGGCCGTGCTGAAAGCAAACAACAGCAGCCCGATCGAAACAATGTACTGCCCGAATCCTCCGAAAAAACTCCTGGTATATGCCTCAGCTGTAAGCGGGGCACTGTGTATCAGCGACCGTCCGCTAAGTCTTACCGTGGGACCGATCTCCTGGATATTTCCGTTGATGACAGGCAGGCTTCCCGAGTAGGGAACTCCGTCTACAGTTACTGTAACATCTTCAGCTATAGAGCGTGAATGAACCAAAGTAATTTCCCTCTCCTGCTTCTGCACAATCCTGCCGTCTACTATTTCAAGGCTGCCGGAGAAGGCCGGCACAGGCTGGCGGCCATCCAGAACCCTGAACAGATTTTCCACATCACCCTCATCAGATTCATCGAAGTACTCAGCCAATATACGCATGTCGGCGCGCTGGAAGTCATTATGTACCTTGTCATGCCATACACCCGACGACAACAGAACAAGGCCCGTCAGCGTACAGATACAAATCGTGTCAATAAAAGGTTCAAGGAGCGCTACTATCCCTTCTGAAACAGGTTCGTGTGCACGTGCGGCTGAATGGGCAATAGGAGCCGATCCCTGGCCTGCCTCATTTGAGAAAAGTCCCCTGTTCACCCCCCTGTTGAAGGCGTAGGCAATTGATGCCCCCAGGAATCCTCCGGTTGCAGCGCTGCCGGTAAACACATCAGAGAATATTGAAACTACCGATGGTATAATATTGTCGTAGTTGTAAAGAAGCACTGCAAGCGCTCCCAGTATATATACAAAAGCCATTGCGGGCACAAGTCTCGAAGTGACCTGTGCTATCCGCTTTATCCCTCCGAGTATCACAAATGCAAGTAAAACTGCAAGCACACCTCCAACTACTATATGCGGAATGCCAAAAGTGGCATACATGGCATTGGAAATGCTGTTTATCTGGGGCATGTTTCCTGTCCCGATCGAAGAAAGGATTGTGGCGCCGGCAAAAAAGGCTCCCATCCATGCCCCAATGTTCAGTACCTTTTTATTTGGCAATGTAATGTTTAGCCTCTTTTTCATATAGTACATCGGGCCGCCAGCAATACGGCCTTCACTGTCAAGTTCCCGGTACTTGTGGGAAATGGTAACCTCAACCAGCTTAAGGGTCATCCCGAACATCCCGGTTACCAGCATCCAGAATAGCGCTGCAGGACCTCCAAGATGGATAGCCAGCGCAACACCGGCAATATTCCCTGTCCCCACAGTCCCCGAAAGGGCTGTCGTCAATGCCTGGAAATGGGAAGTATCGCCCACATCAGTCGACCTGTCATATCTTCCGGTAACCACCCTTATCGAGTGCCTGAAATACCTTACTTGCGGGAACCACAGGTAGAGTGTGAAAAAAATACCCGTAAAAAGGAGAAGATAGACAAACCAGGGACCGCCGCCTATATAACTGTCGATAACCAGAAGAAAGTCATTAATCTTTTGCATGTCGGAATTATTTTGCCGCTAAAATAATATTTTTTTGTTTATGCATTACCGGCAAGGCATGTCATAGTGGGAAGTTGACCAGCCCGCCGTCAACTGCAATGCTTTGACCTGTGATATAGCCATTTCTGTCGGACAAAAGGAAGGCTGCAAGTGAAGCAATATTAACAGGGTCGCCAAATCTGCCGGCAGGGATGGTTGCCTTCCGCCCGGCTATAACCTCATCAATGCTTTTTCCTGAATTCTCTGCAATCCTGCTGTGCAGCGAAGCAAGCCGCTCAGTTTCGGTAGCCCCTGGGAGGAGCGTATTGATTAAGACATTATCGGCCGCCACTTCAGCAGATAGTGTCTTAAGATAGGCACCTGCCGCCTGGCGTATGGAATTGCTCAGCACAAGCCCCTGGATGGGCTGCTTGACGCCAGTTGAAGATATATTTATGATCCGCCCGAACCTCCGCTCCCTCATTATCGGAATGAATATCCTGGTCAGCCTGACAACTGACATAAGAAGTGTATTGACAGCCTCCATCCAGGTTTCATCGCTGTGCCCGAGAGCTGAACCAAGCGGAGGACCGCCGGCATTTATCAACAGTCCGTCAATATACCCGAAACGGGCTGTTACAAACTCCACAAGAGCATCAATATCCTCCGTGCATGATACATCGGCAGCAAAAGTCAGTAATTCTCCCCCGTTTTTATCAATGCTGCCAACAGCTGATAGCAGATTGTCCTCTGAGCGGGATGAAATTATCAGATCAGCCCCCTCTGCAGCAAGCACCGAGGTACATGCAAGGCCTATTCCCTTGCTGGCACCAGTAACCAGGATCCTCTTTTTATTCAGCCTAAGGTCCATTTCTAATTGTTTTTTTTCAGAACTTCATCGGAACGTACAATCCCAAACCTGCCGAGTTATGAATATTATCTCTTTTTTTCGTCAACTACATAATTCTTCAATGCACTGAAACCATCTATCTTGGCCTCCACCGCATCGCCATCATTAATAACCGCGGCACCTGGTGTTCCTGTGGATATAATATCACCCGGCATTAATGTGAACACCGAGGAATAAACAGAAACAAGCTGATCAGGGGGAAAAACCATATTTGAAACTATGTTTTCCGCTACAACATTTCCATTCAAAACAGTTGATATACGCTGACTGCCCAATGGAAGAACCTCATCGGGTGTAACCAGGAAGGGGCCGAAGCTGAAGAAACTGTCGAAGCCTTTGGCAAGTGTGAGAAACCTGGGATTCAGCACCAGGATATCCTCTGCTGTCACATCAACAATACATGTAAAGCCGGCAACCACATCAGACCAGTTTTCCCTGGGAACATTTTTGGCCTTCCTGCCAATAATAATCCCAAGTTCGGCTTCGGCAGTTGTCCGGTCCGACATCCCCGGGATGCTGATAGTATCTCCGTAACCAATTACTGACGTATCCGGCTTCATGAAGGTCCCGGGAAAATGCTCCGGCTGCTTCTCTGAAAGGTTAACAATATGGTCAGGGTAATTCAGTCCTACTCCTATGATCTTTGATGGTTTCCTGTATAATGGAAGGTACCTGATATCTGCAAAAGGAATGATCTTATCGTGCAGCCTGGCAGCCGTTTTACCCTTATCCTTTATAAACCAGCTAACAATATCATCAAGCTGGCCACTTTTAATAATCTGCAAAAGATTAGTTTTCCAGCTTGACCCGGTATGGGCTGTTATTGCCGATACAGTCAATGCGCCTTCCGGATAAATAATGGCGGCCTGTCCCTTACCGCCTGTATGCACTGAAGCTATCTTCATAAAAGACCAAATATTGTCATCCGGGCATATTACTGCCGGCAAATCCATTTATTATTCAAGGAGATCCTCGTCTCTTATCAGCATGAGAATACCAGAATGAGGTACTATAACATACTTTTCCTTATTGAACTCAATCAGATATGAACTCTCCTGCAGGAAAACCGCAAGATCACCAGGTTTTACCTGGAGCGGAAAATAGTTCTGCTTTTCTTCACTTTTCTTCCAGGGCTCCTGTATCTCCGGTAAGGATGGGATAGGGTAACCCGGACCGGACTTGATCACATAGCCGCATCCGACCTTCTGCTTATCTTCAAACCCCGGGGGAAGAAAAAGCCCTGACCTGGTTTTCTGCTGAGGACTCTTTGGTTTAAGCAGCACCCGGTCACCAATCACAATAAACTTATCAGAATCCTGGTTATCGAGAAAAAAAGACATTACCCTGTTCGGTTATTTGTTCATAAAATCCTGTAATCAGGTCAAAGGTAAAAAAACTTTGTTATTTACACTGCGGTGTCCGTTTAGACTTGCCCTCGAAGTAATCGATCATGCTTATCAGATAAAAAGGGAGGTTGCCCCTCACAGGCAGCCTCCCTTTAAAAGTTAGGACATTCCAGTTACTTAGTTAACAACCTGCAGCCTCAGCACCACACTCTCTGTATTAGCTCTGAGCCTTACAATATAAGACCCGGTACGGAAGTCGGAAACTGATTTGCTGATGGTATTGTCACCGGCAGGCAGCATACCCAGGTTTGTATCGGAAATCTTTTCTCCGGTAATGGAGTAAATTTCCATTGTAACATTCTGCATATCATTCAGCTGGAAACTAATATTTACATATTCCCTGGCAGGATTCGGATAGATCGTTGCATCCATTTGCCTGAACTCAATAATACGCTCAGCACTGGTTACTTCAGGAACAAGTACTGCATCAATAACATGTACAACACCGTTCTGAGCCTCAAGGTCAGCTACCGTCACCTGGGCATCGTTGATAAAGACACCGTCCTGGTTGATCGTAACAACGATGTCGGCTCCGAAGACTGTCGTAATCTCCTGGCCATCGCTAAGATCAGTTGACATAGCCTTAGCCCCAACAACATGGTAAAGAAGAATGTCGGTAAGATCACCACTGGGATCAGCCAGTAAATCATCCAGTAAGCCATCAGGCAGCGCAGCAAAGGCTGCATCGGTGGGTGCAAATACCGTGAACGGCCCCTCACCCTGCAACGTCTCAACAAGATCTGCTGCAGTCACTGCTGCGGCCAAAGTCTCATGATCGTCGCTGCCGACAATAATGTCAACAACCGTTTCAGGAAGCGGGTCCTCTTCGGCCTCAGGAAC
>REEN01000042.1 GCA_007695015.1 Marinilabiliales bacterium | reverse complement strand
CGCCTTGTAGATGGAAGTCTGCCACAACCCGTAAAATCCCAGGATATAAACCATGGCAAGCATAGTGGAATAGCTGTAAACATGCATCACCGGCGAAGGCGATCCGGTAAGCACGTTGAATGCACCGATTACAACTGCAAATGCACAGTAGAGATTGTAAAAAACTACCACAAACAGAAGCCAGCCGACCTTTTCCCTGCTTTCAATGGTCGAAAATTCATGTTCCAGTCCCCGCCGGTGCCTTACCACAAGCATCACACTGCGACTGTTGTATATTATCCATGACAACACCGAAGTAACCGAAAAAAGTATCCTGAACCAGAGACTTTCATCCTGTTCAAAATAGCCGTCAAGCTCATAGGGTTCCCGGAGAAGGTAAGCAATCAGCTTTACAGATATATAGGGAAGAAGATGCAGGAGCTGTACCGGTCGAAGCCGGAAATCTTCAAGTGTCAGCGACCGGACATACAGGTAGCAGGCGGGATTGAACAGCAGAAACGAACTTGACAGGATAGGTTTGCCGAAAATCCTGTAATCTGCAGCATACAATAGAAATTCGATGGCAAGAAGTGATAGCCAGGCAGCAAGTATTCTGTCAGAATCACTCCTCTCCTTCTTGGCCAGTACCAGAATAGCCGCAAACATACCCTGGGAAAATCCCACCCAGGAAATTGTCTCCATCATATATTCAGGGATGAAATAACATTACCGAAGGCCTCAAGGTCACTCTCAGCAAACAGTACAAACCTGATCTTTTTCACATGCTTAAGGCCCGAAGAAACCTCAAAAATAGTGTTAAGCGCCACTTCAGCCGCATCATTAAGGGGATAGCCGAAAGCTCCTGCCGAAATGGCCGGAAAGGCAACAGATTCAATACGGTTCTTCTCTGCCAGCCCCAGGGCATTTCTGTAGCAGTCCGACAGCAGCCCGGATTCGGGTTTGTCTCTTCCGTAAACCGGACCCAGGCAATGAATGACATAGTCGTTAGGCAGTTTATGCGCACCGGTAATCACTGCTTCACCGGGCCTTATCGGTGCGAAAGGAAGACATTCCTTCTCAAGTCCGGGTCCGGCCGCCCTGTGAATGGCACCCGCAACACCGCCGCCTATGCGTAACTGTGCATTCGCAGCATTAACAACAGCTCCTATATCAGGCTGCGATGCAATATCACCTCTTACGAGCTCAATGGTTACACCAGACACTGTCTTTTCCATGACATTTCCTTTTTAAACGGATCGACATTTATTTAAAACGGGTTTATGGTATATTTACCATATTAAACAAAGATAATTCATCCGCAATATTAAAGCAATAAAACATCTTCTCAATGAAGGCACTTGTACTTGAAGATTACATGAAGCTGACCTATAAGGATGTACCCGACCCTGTACCGGGACCTGATGAGGTGCTTGTCGAGGTCAGGGCAACGGGTATATGCGGAAGCGACGTGCATGGTATGGATGGCAGCACGGGACGGAGGATTCCGCCTGTCATTATGGGGCACGAAGCCAGCGGTATTATCAGGGATACTGGTAGCAGAGTCGGGGACTGGAAAGCGGGTGACAGGGTGACATTTGACTCGACCATCTATGATTTGGGGGACTGGTACTCACGGAGGGGAAACTATAACCTGAGCGATGGCAGGATGGTACTGGGGGTGTCGACCAAAGAGTTCAAACGCGACGGAACATATGCAGATTTTGTTGCAGTCCCCAGCCACATCCTTTACAGGATACCCGAAAATGTCAGCTTTGCCAGGGCAGCCATGGTCGAACCGGCTGCAGTGGCGCTTCATGCCGTCAACCTTACACCGGTCGCCGTCAATGACACTGCAGTTGTTGTAGGCGCGGGAATGATCGGGCTTTTCGTTATACAGATGCTGAGGCTTGCCGGTTGCACCGAAATAGCCGCTGTGGATATTGACGAAGAGAAGTTGTCACTTGCCGAAAAACTGGGCGCTACCCTCATACTTGACCCCAAAAGGGATAATATAGCCACAGAGATAAAAAATATATCGGGAGGCCGCGGTGCAGATATAGCATTCGAAGCAGTTGGCATCAGCTCCACATTAAATACGGCCATCAGCGCACTGAGAAAAGGCGGCACGCTTACTATCCTCGGCAATATTTCCCCGTCAGTTGAAATACCACTTCAGACTGTTGTTACGGGCCAGTTGCAGCTTCAGGGTTCATGCGCAATAAACGGTGAATATGGCCCCGTGCTGGGCCTGCTGGAAAAGGACCTGCTTAATACCGATGTAATTCTTAGTGCCGAAGCACCTTTGGCAGAGGGGGCGGACTGGTTCAGAAGGCTTTATGGCAGGGAGAAGGGACTTAACAAGGTGATCCTTATCCCCTGACATGGAAACAGGAGACCGGAGGTATATCATGTAACCGGGGGTGTCCCTTGAGATAAGGTATCCCGTCAACGTGCAGATAATTCTGCCGGAACCACGTACTCAATAATTTCAAATCTAAAATACAGCATTTCATGGAACAAAAACTCAAAACGGGAATAATCGGATGCGGAAAAGTAGCCCATCTCCATGCAAGAGCACTGGTTAATGCATACAATTCAGACTTCAGGGCAGTCTGCAGCCGGTCGGCCGAAAACGGAAGTAATTTTGCCTCAGGTTACGGTGTTTCTTCATATACCGGAATAGAAGAGATGGTTGAAAAAGAGAAGCTTGACGTGGTTGTGATCTGTACCCCCCACCCCGCTCACCGAGGGCCGGCTGTCAGCGCTATGGTCGCGGGGGCCCATGTAATGGTGGAAAAGCCGCTTGCATCATCGCTCGAAGATTGTGACGCGATGATTGACACAGCCGGAAAAACCGGCAGAACCCTCGGTGTAATCAGCCAGAGAAGGTTTTACTCACCCAGCCTCAGGATGCACAAGGCAATAAAGGAGGGCCGTATCGGCAGTCCGGTGCTTGGAACAGTGATAATGCTGGGCTGGAGGGACAGGGAATATTATGAGAGCGACCCGTGGCGGGGTTCATGGGAGCATGAAGGTGGCGGCGTTCTGGTGAACCAGTCCCCACACCAGCTCGACCTGCTGCAGTGGTTCATGGGATCCCCCATAAGTGAGCTTTATGGTATGTGGGACAACTTCAACCACCCCTATATTGAGGTTGAAGATACGGCCGTTGCAGTACTCCGGTTTAAGAATGGAGCAATCGGAAATATCGTGGTTAGCAACTCACAGAAACCCGGTATCTACGGCAAGGTACACATCCACGGATCCAACGGTGCTTCGGCAGGAGTGCAGACAGACGGGGGTGCAATGTTTATTGCAGGCCGTTCAGGGATTGCCGAGCCGCCTGTAAATGACCTGTGGACAATCCCCGGAGAGGAAAAGATGCTGGAGCAATGGGTAAGGGAAGATTCTGACATCTTTAACTCGGTCGATGCCACTGAATACTACATTAGGCTGCAACATGAAGATTTCATCGATGCGATAATGAGCGGCAAAACACCTATGGTAACTGGAAGCGAAGGCCGCAAAACCGTTGAGATATTTACTGCACTCTACCGGTCTCAGAAAGAGCGCAGACCCGTCTGCTGGCCGCTGAATTCCTGACCGGTCCAATGCAGGACCTACATGACAATTAGGCGGGCAACCTTACCCTCATGGTGTCATATTGCCATGATTACGGTGCAATGCACTAAGCCGGTTTCCATTGGTATGAATTTTGGCGCATAAATACTCCAATTATGAAGAATAAAATATAACCTGCGCTGTTTGGCGCGGCAAAACCATGATAGTATGAGCAATTCTGACAAAAGCCAGCTCGTTCTGGTATCTGACATATATCCCGACAATATTTTTGTACTGCCACTGGAGAACAGGCCCGTTTTTCCCGGACTTACCCTTCCCCTGTCCTTTTCGGGGAAGGAAATGGTTGAAATTATTGAGCACTCGATTGAACACAACAACAAGTTTGTCGGGGTTTCCTTTATCAGGGAAACCAACGGTGAAGACATCCTGGATGCAGAACTGTTTGATACCGGAACCCTGCTTAAGATCCAAAGGATAGTAAACAAATCGGATGACGGAATACAGTTCTTTGGCCAGGCCGTTACCCGGTTCCATAAGATAAAGGAGATCAAGAGGGCCGGTATGGACATGTGGCAGGTACGGTATGAATATGATGAGAAGGATCCACCGTCAAATGAGCTTAAAGCCTATACTCTTGCCGTGATAAACTCGGTCAAGGAGCTCATAAAGCTCAACCCGATGTTCCATGAGCAGATCAAGCTTGCCCTTTCGCAGGTGGGTATGGAGAAACCAGGACTCCTGATGGATCTGGTGGCATCCTTCCTCACGGCCGACAGCGATAAGCTGCAGGAGATACTTGAGGCAACCGACCTGTTTGAACGGAGTGAAAAGCTGCTGTTACTGCTAAAGGAAGAGATAGAGCTAAACAAGATCCAGCAGGATATCCAGAAACAGATCGAAGAAAAAGTCTCAAAGCACCAGCGTGAGTTCTTTCTGAGGGAGCAGCTCAAGGTGATCAAAAAGGAACTCGGACTAGAAAAAGATGATAAATCGACCGAAATAGAGGGTTTTGAGAAGAAGATCAAACAGTTGAAGCTTACGCCCGAAGCAAAAAAAGTGGTCGATGAAGAGCTGGAAAAGATGAAGTCGCTTGAAAGTGGCTCAGCCGAATTCCAGGTCACCAGATCATACCTTACCTGGCTCACCGATCTGCCATGGGGCATTCATTCCGAAGAGAATTACGACCTTGTCAAAGCCGAAAAAATACTCGATGAGCAGCATTACGGACTTAACGATGTGAAACAGCGGATCCTTGAATTTATCAGCACTATTGTTAAAAGAGGGAAGGTTTCAGGTAGCATCATATGCCTGGTAGGTCCTCCCGGCACAGGTAAAACCTCAATTGGCAAGTCGATTGCCGATTCGCTCGGAAGAAAATTTTACAGGTTTTCACTGGGAGGTATGCGTGATGAAGCAGAAATAAAAGGGCACCGCCGCACATATATCGGCGCTATGCCAGGGAAGTTCGTCCAGAGCCTTAAACGCACACAGGTTTCCAATCCGGTGATAATGCTCGATGAAATTGACAAGATAGGCGCCAGCTTCCAGGGAGACCCTGCAGCCGCGCTGCTTGAAGTGCTGGACCCCGAACAGAACAGCGAGTTCCTTGATCATTACCTTGATGTAAGATTTGATCTTTCCAACATTCTTTTTGTCACCACCGCCAACCAGCTTGACACCATACCCAGGCCGCTGCTCGACAGGATGGAAGTTATAAAGCTACCGGGATACATTCTCGAAGAGAAAGTGGAGATCGCCAAAAGGTACCTAATACCCAAGCAGAGAAGGGAGCACGGATTAAAATCAGCCGAAGTCAGTATAACCGGAAAGGCGCTGGCCAGGATAGCCGACGGCTACGCGAGGGAAGCCGGTGTGCGCAATATGGAGAACCAGATCAAGAAGATAATGCGGAAGGCAACCCTTAAACAGGCACGGGAAGGTGTTAACAAGATAAATGTAAGCGGCAGGAACCTGGTTGAATACCTGGGCCAGCCTGTATTCTCTGCAGAAGAAATCTATAAGAAGGCCATCCCGGGTGTTACCCTGGGTCTGGCATGGACGGCAATGGGAGGTGCAACTTTGTATATAGAGGCCTCGGCCGTAAAAGGCAAATCGCAGGGGATAAAACAGACCGGCCAGCTGGGCAAGGTAATGCAGGAGTCAGTCGACATAGCATATTCATATGTCCGATCCCTCGGCAACAAGGAAAAGTCGTTAAGTGATTATTTCCGTTCAAACTTCATACACCTTCACGTCCCTGCAGGCGCAACTCCAAAGGACGGACCCTCGGCAGGAATTACCATGGCACTGGCCATCTATTCGCTTGCAGTCGGCAAAGGTGTAAGAAATGGTATTGGCATGACAGGTGAGCTTACACTTACGGGGAGGGTGCTTCCCATAGGAGGTGTCAGGGAAAAGGTTATCGCGGCAAGGAGAGTCAGGGTCTTTGAACTGATATTCCCGGCCGGCAACAAGAAAGACTTTGACGAACTGCCCGGATATCTAAAAGAGGGTATAATACCCCATTTCGTTCATAATTTTAACGATGTACTGCGTATAGCCTATCAGGGTTAAAAATATAGCCGTTACTTTTATTTTTCTTAACTTGCTGCATCACCTGCACCGCGGGAAACGGATTATCATG
Organism: Marinilabiliales bacterium; assembly: GCA_007695015.1. Lineage (NCBI taxonomy): Bacteria > Pseudomonadati > Bacteroidota > Bacteroidia > Marinilabiliales > Marinilabiliales bacterium. Next base: position 8,023 of record REEN01000042.1, on the reverse strand, counting down.
TAACCGCCGGATCAGTTTATATCAGTAATCATTGTTTAAAAGAACTAATATGAAAAAGATTGGCTTAATTACCCTGTTAGTATTCTTTTCTGCCTGTTTTGCACTTGCACAAAGCGGCAGCACAAAAGTGTTTACAATTTTCACCTCATATGGTTGTGGCTGCACAGGTTCAGGGGGTGCTCCTGAAACTTATACCACACATGAGGAGGTGCTGGATGAACTCCGGCAATCATGCGCAGGAGTTGATTTCATTGAATGGGAAGGCAACAATCCCTCGGCACTTGCCGAGCTGACAGACAACAAAGACAGATACGACGGAGTGCTGATAATCGGACGGCTGGATGGAGACTACAGGCTGGCTTTCACAGGATTGCCCACAATAGTCGTATATAACCTTTTCGAATTCATGGATGCTCAGCCCTATCATCTTTTTGCCACGGGAGAAATGCCTGAAGAGAGCGTGCTCAAGGGAGGTGACGGATACAAGGATGGCAGGATACTTACCGCCCAATTGGACAGGAGAAATCTTGCTTCGCCGGCTGTAAGAGATGCTATGTTCAATGATCTGGTTGATAAAATCAGGCTTATTCAGGTTGTGAGGGAACTTAGGCAAACCCGGATATTGATGATAAAAAATCATGAAAATGAAACAATTGCATCAGTGAATTACAGGGGTGACCATAACCAGTCTTTCCCCGAAGGTTTTAATGAAACTTATCTTTCAAATTTCACCGATCTCTTTGGTGTGGAAATTGTGAGCGTTGAGCCCCATGAATTTTTCGAGGCATATCAAAAAACAGATATCAGTAAAGCTGAAGAAATCGCGAATGAGTGGGTCAGCAATGCCAGAAAAGTGACAGCCTCAATGCCTGAGATTGTTAAAACTGCCAGGGCCTACCTCGCAATGGATGAGCTAAGGGAAAAGCATAACTGCAATGCGGTATCCACTCACATCCGCACGGTATCGGGAAGCGGAGAGCTGTCGGACAGGTTCTGGCCGGGAGTGGCCCTGGAACTTGGCTTCAAAACACGTGGTATAATGGCTGTATGCCAGAATTATCCCGATCTGCTGATCAGCCAGGTGCTGGCATACCTGATGACCGGCAGGCCAAGCATGCTTGCTGATTTCATGTATGATATCCATAACTCCACAGAGATTGTCCTGCACAGCGGAATACCAATCAATCCTTACGGAGATGAGCGCAGGGTTCCATACTCAATAGTGCCTCATGCCGAAAGTCCGGTACGGGATATTCCTGAAGAAGCCGGGTCTTCTACCGGACTTACAGCAGAATGGCCGGCAGGTGAGTCCGTTACCTTATGGGAGATACATTCCCTTCTCAAAAGGGTTAGGCTGCACACGGGTGAAATAGTTGATGGTCATTCCATTTATACCGGAGGAGAAGATCTGGATGATGTAATGTGTACTGCAAAGATCATAGTCAAGCACGACGATATAAAAAAAATTCAGCAGGAATTCCAACCCTATCTATATGGTATTCACCTTAATGCCACACTTGGTGATATGCGGGAGCAGCTTAAGGACATAGCTGTTTTTCTCGGACTGGCTGTGATAGAAACCGACAGGTAGATAATGACGCAGAACCAAAAACAATAAAACCAGATATACAGTTTCAACAATACAAATCATTAAAACTTCATAATTATGATAAGAAGAGATTTTTTGATCAAATCAGGCCTTCTTGGCAGCGCACTTTTTGTTCCTTCTGTCTCATCCTGCAGCAGGGCCATAGAGGAAAAAACCGAAAATATCCATGCACCGATAAGAAATAAGGTTAAGATGGCCATGCTTTCCCTGCAGAAGCAGAACTGGGAACACGGTATTGCCGCGCAGGCATTCGTTGAGAGCGGCGATGAAACAATGATGATCCTTATGGCCAGGGAAGCGGTTACAAGGCAGGGTGCCGACGGGCGGCTGGCAGTTATCAGCACCGCCAACGGCATAAACGATTCAGCCACACCGCTCGAAGCCGTGCTCAGGACAGCAGAAATAACCGGCGACGAAAGCATGAAGGAGGCGGCGGACAGAATGCTGGAGTACCTGTTCGAAAGGGCCCCGCGCACCGAAGAGGGCTACATACATCACTCCTATCATGGTCCTGAGCTGTGGGCCGATTCGATCTATATGGCTCCGCCCTTCGTCGCCTATGCCGGTTATCCCGAAGAGGCCTACCGGCAGGCAAAGGCCATTATTGACCGCTTGTGGATCGAAGAGGAAGCGCTGTTTGCATACCGCTGGAACGCCGAAACAGGCGAGATCAGCCATTCCAACCTTTGGGGACTGGCCAATGCGCATGCTATTGCCGGTATGACAAAGCTCATCGGCCACCTCCCTCCTGCCATGTCGGCCGAAAGCAATATACTCAAGGGGTTTGTCCGCCAACATCTGGAAGGCTGCCTCAGGTACATGAGAGACGACTATCTGTTTCACAACAACATAAATGAGCCATCCACCTTTGTTGAAACAAGTCTCGCGATGAGGGTGGCCGACTCCGTGTTCAAGGGTATAAAGGAGGGATGGCTTGAAAATGATTACCTGGATACCGCTTTAAATATCAGAACAGCCGTACACGAAAAGGTCGACGACCTGGGATATGTTACAGGTGTGCCCGGTCCGACAACCTATGCAAGGCCGGCATGGTCGAGTGAGGGCCAGGCATTCTTCCTGATGATGGAAGCCTCATACGACAAGCTTCAGATCTGATTATTCGCTATATTTGCAGGAAATATCCCGTCCGGCCCCGATCTTTGCGGGGATTATTGCCGTGTGCCGGCCAGACAAGCATAATTGCCAATGACAAGCCATATTGGGATCGAAAAGTTCATGGAGCTGCGCAAATCCCTGCCGGTAATTGATGTAAGGTCACCGCAGGAGTTTAACCAGGGACACATCCCCGGTGCCGTAAACATCCCCCTTTTCAGCGACAATGAAAGGAGTATCGTAGGAAAGGCCTATAAAAACAATGGCAGCCATGAGGCTGTTATGGCAGGCCTTGATATTGCCGGAAAGAAGCTCTCCTCCTTTGTCAGGGCCGCCCTCAGACGTGCACCCGGAAATAAGGTGCAGATACACTGCTGGAGAGGCGGAATGCGCTCTGAAGCCATGGGGTGGCTTCTCTCTTTTGCCGGATTCGATGTTTTTATACTTGATGGGGGCTACAAGGAATACAGGAGATATATCAGAAGCCGCTGGGAAGATCCCGTAATGCTTATTGCCCTTTCGGGGAAGACAGGGACCGGCAAGACCGATATACTGGACCAACTCCGGCATTTGGGGCAACAGGTTATAGACCTGGAAAAACTTGCATGCCACAAAGGTTCAGCTTTCGGCTCACTCGGACAACCCCCGCAGCCGACCAACGAACAGTTTGAAAATAACCTGGCAGATACATGGTTGTCCCTTGACAGATCTGAGGTTGCCTGGGTGGAGGATGAAAGCCGCAGCATTGGCTCTTTATTCATTCCCGACGCCCTTCACAGGAAGATCGCCGAATCCCCTGCAGTATGCCTTGAAATGCCTGATGAACTCAGGGTCGGGAGACTGGTAAGGGATTATTCCTCCTTCCCGGAACACCTTCTTACAGCCTCGGTGGAGAAAATAAAAAAGAAGCTGGGCAGACAGCATGCAGCTGCGGCAACAGAAGCCATTAAAAATAAAGATTTCAGCCTGGCTGCCCGGATAATTCTTAAATATTACGACAAAGCATACAGCTATGACCTTTCACAGAGAGACCCTGAAAGGGTTTTCATGCTTCAGACCGGCACGGCCGATCCTGCCGAAAATGCAAGGTTACTGACCGGCTTATGCCGGGAAAAGGGGTTGATCAGCACAGTCAAACCATAACCTGTCTGCCGAGATGGAAAAGATAATATACCTCGACTACAACGCAACAACCCCGGTACACCCGGAGGTTGCTGAGGCTATGCGTCCTTACCTGGCCCATGTTTACGGTAACCCGTCAAGCATCCATTCATTCGGTGCAGATGCAAAAAAGGCAGTTGAGAAGGCACGTCAACAGGTTGCAGCTCTTATCAACTGCTATCCCGACGAGGTTGTGTTCACCAGCGGAGGTACCGAATCCAACAATTATGCCATCAAGGGAGCAGCATTCGGCTACCGCGACAAAGGCAGCCACATTATAACCACAGCAATCGAGCACCCTTCCGTTTCAGAGGTTTGCCGGTTCCTTGAAACTGCCGGACTCAGGGTAACATATGTAGGAGTAGATCAATATGGCATGGTTGATCCTGATGAGATAGAAAAGGCAATAACGAGGGGCACCATACTGATATCGGTAATGCATGCCAACAATGAGACCGGCACTCTGCAGCCTGTTGAAGAGATCGGCAAAATAGCAGGAAAGCATGGTATCCTGTTCCATACCGATGCCGCCCAGTCCCCGGGAAAGATCCCTGTCGACGTAAGAGAAGCGGGTACCGGCCTCCTCTCGCTTGCTGGCCACAAGTTCTATTCCCCGAAAGGGATCGGTGCGCTGTTTATCAAACGCGGAATAAAGCTGCAAAGCCTGATGCATGGTGCGGGCCATGAAACAGGGCGCCGTGCCGGCACCGAGAATGTGCCCGAAATAGTGGGACTGGGAAAGGCGGCTGAGATCGCGCTGAGGGACCTCGGTACCAATGCCACCCATATGAAAGAGATGAGCGACAGGCTGTTTGCAAGGCTGTCAGAACATTTGCCCGGCATCAGGCTTAACGGGCATCCCGAAAAGAGGCTGCCAAACACCCTGTTTGTAAGCTTTCCGGGGGTCAGCGCCAATATGCTGCTGGACGGACTTCCCCTGCTGGCGGCTTCAGCCGGAGCGGCATGCCACGGGGCAGACACCAGCATATCGGGTGTGCTGAGGGCCATGAATGTTGAGGATGAGCTTGCATTGGGAACCGTCAGGTTCTCTGCGGGCAGTTTTACAACAGCAGATGAGATTGACAGGGCTGCCGGGATGATCATTGAAGCCGTCAGGAGACTTGGCAGTAACGGTTATGATGAAACAGCAGCAGCCGGCGAAGGTGAGCCTGTAAGGCTGACCCGGTTTACGCGTGGACTAGGTTGCGCGTGCAAGATCAGGCCGCAGTACCTTGAGCGAATTCTGAAAGATATGCCCCTGGTATCCGATAAAAATGTGCTCCTGGGTGCCGGCACCTCCGATGATGCTGCAGTGTACCGCATTGACGAAACAACCGCCCTGGTGCAATCGGTCGATTTCTTTACCCCCGTGGTTGACGATCCTGCAGATTTCGGCGCCATTGCAGCTGCCAATGCCCTGAGCGATATCTACGCCATGGGTGCAATGCCGCTTTTCGGACTGAATATAGTGGGCTTCCCGAGCAACAGGCTGCCCGAACAGGTACTCAGGGATATCCTGAAAGGTGCAGGTGATAAATGCCGTGAAGCGGGTGTCAGCGTGCTCGGCGGACATACGGTTGAAGATACCGAGCCCAAATTCGGAATGGTTGTCACAGGCATCGTTCACCCGGGCAAATTCATCACCAATTCGGGGGCAAAACCGGGAGATGTGCTTGTCCTCACCAAGCCCCTGGGAACCGGAATTATATCCACCGCCGTGAAGCGCCAGCTGGCCGGCCCGGAGCTTGCCCTTAAAGCGGTGGCTGTAATGAGCTCTCTCAACGCCGGGGCGGCCAGGGCTATGGAAAAGTTCCCGGTAAACGCCTGCACCGATATAACCGGATTTGGGTTGCTCGGACATCTCAAAGAGATGGTTTCAGCTTCCGGGGTACAGGTACATATAGAATCGTCAGAAGTGCCTGTTATCGAAGGAATATTTGAACTGGCAGCAGCAGGCGCGGTACCCGGTGGCACGGTCAATAACCTGGAATATGTATCGGGTATCACCAGATGGAACGAAAATGTGTCTGAAACCATGAAACTGATCCTGTGCGATGCGCAGACCAGCGGGGGATTGCTGGTTTCATTGCCGGCAGAATATGAGAGGCAGTTCATTGAAAGACTGCACAAGGTAGGAGTTTCCGCTGGTGTTGTCATCGGTAAGGTGACCGGCACGGGCCGTGCAGAAATTACTGTTACCTGACCAGATGCTCGCCCCGGTAGTCTGTATGACCGGCCCCGGCCTTGCCGGAATTACTGTTGTCTGGCCTTAAACTCACATCTTCCGAATTAAAAAAAATACTGATATATTTGCTGGCCGGCTTTAATCCCGGCCGGTTCATCTTGTAGAAACCCCAAATCAAATACTGCCCTGAAACCGGTAACGCTGACAATTTAGCAGAAACATGCACGTATGAAGCACGACAGGTTCACGTGGCATTGAATTTATAAACCTGATCATATGAAGACCATTCTATTTTGCACCTTTATGCTGATTGCCGGACTCCTTCATGGTTCCGGCCAGAACTCCGCCATAGGACAGGTTGATCCTGTTGTTGAGAGAATAATTGAAATCGGACTGACCGACAACCGAACCATGGAACATCTGGATGTCCTGTCAAACCGGATCGGCGGAAGGCTTTCCGGCTCCGACGCCTACGCGAATGCTGCCAGGTGGGCCGCATCAAAATTCAGGGAGTGGGGCATGATAGTCGAGATGGACGAGGCGGGCGAGGTGCCGGTAGGTTTTAACCGCGGGCCATGGTTCGGCAGGATGATAGGGGGAGACGGTATGACCCTTCATTTTGCAACACCTTCGTACACATCGGGAACAATGGGGGTACAAAGGGGACACGTGGTACTCGAGCCCAAAACCCTTGCCCAGTTTGAGCGTATGAAAGGAACGCTTAACGGGGCATGGGTACTGATTACCGGCACAAATGACGGCTGGCCCGTAGATATTTCCGATGAGGCACATGAACGCAGGCAACGTATAATTGAAAGGAACGAAGAGACAGAGCAACGGAACAATGAGATCAGAAGGGCAAATTTCGGCAGGCCCGAAGAGGAGCACCAGGAACTGATACCGCTCGAAGATGAACCTGCCCTTTTGTACCGTGAAATGGTTGAAGCGGGTATTCTGGGAGTCATACAGAAGTCGGCCGTGCCCATAAGGGCGCTTTATGACCGGAGAAACCTCGAAGATATGAGTTTCGACAACCTTCCCTCAACACCCGATATACGGCTCAACGAGCATCAGTTTGCCATTATTGAGCAGATGGCAGGGGAACGCATCTATTTTCAGCTTGAATTTGACATAAGGAACCACTTCAAGCCAGGACCGGTCAAATACCACAATGTAATAGGGATTATTCCGGGCACTGAGTTTCCCGATGAGTATGTCATCATGGGAGGTCACCTTGATGCTTTCGATGTTGCTACAGGGGGAGTGGACAACGGTTCAGGCGTGTCGCCTGCAATGGAGGCTGCGAGACTGATCATGGCTGCCGGAGGTAAACCCAGGCGTACCATACTCGTATGTCTCTGGGCTGCAGAGGAGTTCGGACTTATCGGGTCAAGGCACTGGGTTGAACAGAATGAGGAGAAGCTGGACAGGATAAGCAACATGTTCAACCGCGACAGCGGCCCACTTGTGGCAAGCAGTTTGAGCGTTACCCCGGCAATGTGGGATGATATGGAAAGGATCACCGCGCCGCTAAACAGTATAAACCCCGATTTCCCGTTTGAGCTCAGGGAACACACACCCCGCAGTATTCCCGCAGTGGCGAGAGGCACAGACAGCGGGTCATTTGCGGTAAAGGGAGTGCCAATTATGACATTCGGACTGTCAGACCCGAAAGGGTATAATTTCCAGTACGGCGAGATATGGCACACCGAGCGCGACCTTTACAATATGAGCATTGCAGAATACCAGGAGCATACATCAATTGTTACTGCGATTGTGGTGCTTGGAATAGCAAACCTTGACCATCTTCTGCCCCGGGAAGGATACTGGATTGAGGATTGATCCTTTTGGCGGACTGCCATTGGTTCGCCGGCGAACTGCCTGTAGTTGCAGTCCCCGCCTCTGCCCGGTAATGATCACTCTGCCCGGTAATGATCACTCTGCCCGGTAATGAT
>REEN01000041.1 GCA_007695015.1 Marinilabiliales bacterium | reverse complement strand
TCAATGTTATCGGTATCGTCGCCAAATGTCACATGTTCTTTTGAACTGCTGAGCATAATGGTATCAACCATATCGCTCCGGCAATAAGCCTTCAGTACCTCAGCGGGAAACCCGATCTCAATTTTATATTCCAGGAGAGGCAGCTCCGGATCGGAAGCATTTAGCTTTTCAACCTGAAGTTCAAAATGGTGTTTTACACGGTCTATTTCCCTGTCAATATCCTGCTGGCGAATTACTGCCGCAGCACTGAGGCTGCCGGGCATGCCCAGGGGAAAATTGGGCGGTGTATGAACAAACAGGTATTTTACAGACAAGCCAAGATCCCGTGCAACATAGGCGGCATAGGTCATAAACAATTGCGACCTGGCAGGGGAATGTACATAAACTAAAAGATCCTTCATGACTGGAATTTTATGTCAGTTAATATCTACAGACCATTAAAATGCAATAGTCGTGCCACAAAGCCAAATAATTTCACCTCACCGGCATCTTGACGCGCCTCATATACTGTTCAGGTTTTTAAGCAATGCCATAACATCACTATGGTCCTTAATGATAAAACTTGCCCCGGTCTGGACCATACCAACTTTAAACGACCACGCATTATCAGGCAATGACCTGAAAAGCAGCTCGTCAGTCCAGCCTGCCCCTATTGCAAGAATGAAATCATAATCCCTGATGTTCAGCCAGTGCCTGGCAAGATCTCCCTTATTTATCCCCGAGCTGCTTATCTCCAGGGCCCTGCTGCCGCGAAAAACCTGGATATCTATAGTTGCCGTAATGCTGATAAGATGATCGTACAACTCCTTTGCAATGAACGAAGCCTGCTCAACATCAGCATTGTGGTAATGCCAGCTTACTGAAAACTCCTTCTCCTTTATTCGTGCTCCGGGAAGCCGGTCCGTATAGATTTCCAGAATTGGCATAAGATCCTTTTTCCATTCACCCGAAAGCGGCTTCAACTGTGTCCACCGGTCAGCACCAAGCTCCCTTATCCAGCTCCCGTGCTCAGCGGTAAGGTTGACAGGCATATCACCGAGCCATCTCTGCAGGTCCTCTTTGCTTCTTCCGCTCAGTATAACCAAATCTGTTCCGGCCTGGGTCCTGAATCTCTTCAAAAGACCAAGCAATTCAGGTGAGGGTTTTGCATCTGCCGGATCACCTGTCAGAGGAACCAGGGTTCCATCATAGTTAAGAATTATCAGCTTTCTTTCAGCTTTTTTATATCCGGCAACGAGTTTTTCGAGTGACTCTGTATTAAAATATTTTTTACTGAAGGTATATTCGGATATTTCCCTGATCTCATTCAGCGCCCCGACAAAATCGGTAGCCCACCTTGTGACGTCATATCTTTTGAGCCGTTGCTGCATGGCTTCATTCCTGCGTATCTGCTCATCAACCGGCATGTCGAGCGCCCGCCTGATGGCAGAAGCAATCTCGTCAATACTGTTGGAGTTTACTATAATGCTTTCGCTGAGCTCCTTGGATGCACCGGTAAACTCGCTTAGTATCAGAACTCCTTTTTTGTCATTACGGGAAGCGACATACTCCTTGGCAACAAGGTTCATCCCGTCCCTCAGAGGTGTAAGAAGGGCCACATCACACCGGCGGTAGAGGGATATAAGCGTCTCGTGAGGAAGTGACCGGTACTGGTAGATCACAGGTGTCCAGTTAAGGCCTCCGTATGCCCCGTTAATATAACCTACCAGCTCATCAAGCCCTCTTTTTATTTCCTGGTAGGATTCGACACCAGTGCGTGAAGGGACAACTATCATATTAAGGCATACCTTGCCAAGCCATTCGGGGTTCTGCTCAAGAAAGAGCCCAAATCCCTTCAGCCTGTTCAGTATTCCCTTGGAGTAGTCAAGACGGTCGACCGACAATACCATACGGGGGCAATCACCGGAAGGCATATCCGTCTCAGGAGTTATTAACTGATTGAATTTATTGTAATCAATCCCCATAGGGAATGTATCCACCTTTACAACCCTGCCCGGCAGGTCAATCCTGCCCATGTGGTGATCGTGGCCAAGAATACGGAGTACACACCTCAGAAAATACTGGGAATAGTCGTGTGTATGAAATCCTATCAGATCAGCGCCCATCAGGCCCCTGAGGATGCCGCTCCGGCTCTCGTCGGGCAAAAGCCTGTATATCTCATACGCAGGGAAGGGGATGTGCAGGAAGAAGCCGATCGGATTGGCGACCTTTTCCCTGAGAAGCTCAGGAAGCAGCATCAGGTGGTAATCATGTACCCATATTATATCATCAGGCTGTATGATAGAAAGAAGCTCATCCCTGAATATCCTGTTAACCCTTTTGTACTGGTCCCAGTACTCGCTGTCAAAAACCGTATAGCTAGGAAAATAGTGAAAAAGGGGCCATATCGTCTTGTTACAGAAGCCCAGGTATACCTTGTCCATCAGCTTTTCGGACAAAAAAACGGGTGATGCTTTAAAGCCGGAGTTGATCTTGTCACTGACAAGTTCCCTGTGCCTCTTCTTAACGGATATACCCGGCCAACCAAGCCACAGGTATTCGCTGATATCCGATTCCGATCTTCCAAGTGATTCAAGATAGTCGCTGAGTCCCGAAACAAGTCCCCCGGCACTCTTCTCCAGGAAGAACTCCCCGTCCCTGTGCATCAGCGAAACAGGCAGCCGGTTCGATATGATAAGAAGTCTCATATACTATTGTTAACATTTTCCCTTTCAGCAAATTTACCAAATACTTCCTACAATGAAAAACCTGTTTGACATGCTTTCCGATTCCGGCAAATATTTCGTAAATTGTAATTTTATACTGTCAAAGTGCAATAACAGGCAGAATTTCGGCTGATGAGGTAAACTTTTTTGCCGTTTTTTCCTTTATGTAGTTGGAAAACCATGATATTATTTCTATAACAACAAACAAATAAGCAATGAGCAAGAAAGATCATTACGAAATTGAAAACCGGGAGTGGCTTGACTCCCTTGAATACATTATTCAGAATGAGGACCCTGCCAGGGTGCGCGAGTTGCTCGGACTGCTACAGGTCAAGGCACACAAGGCGGGCATACCGTTTCGCTGCCCGGGAAACACACCCTACATAAACAGCATATCTCCCCGCAAGGAAATACCCTATCCTGGGAGTGCAGAGATCGAACGAAGGATAAAAAGCCTTATCCGCTGGAACGCCATGGCAATGGTCGTAAGAGCCAACCTTGAGTCAGAAGGGATTGGCGGTCATATATCAACGTATGCGTCGGCCGCAACCCTCCTTGAAGTCGGGTTTAACCATTTCTTCAGGGGCGGTGAAAAAGAAAGACCTGCCGACATAGTATATTTCCAGGGCCACAGCTCCCCGGGCATATATGCCCGTTCCTTCCTTGAGGGAAGGCTCAGCGAGAAGGACCTGCACAATTTCAGGCAGGAGCTCAGGAAGGACGGGGGACTTCCCTCCTACCCGCACCCCAGGCTGATGTCTGAATACTGGCAGTTTCCGACTGTTTCGATGGGACTCGGTCCACTCATGGCGATATACCAGGCCAGGTTTAACAAATATCTGGAGGACAGGGGTTTCAAAGAGAAAACAGGAGAGAAGATATGGGCCTTTATGGGTGACGGCGAGATGGATGAACCTGAATCTCTCGGAGCAATTACCGTGGCAAGCCGTGAAAAGCTGGACAACCTTATTTTTGTAGTGAACTGCAACCTTCAGCGGCTCGATGGTCCGGTCAGAGGTACCGGCAAAATAATCCAGGAGCTTGAGGCAGCTTTTAAGGGTGCAAGGTGGAAAGTCATCAAGGTTATCTGGGGAAAGGACTGGGATCCGCTCATTGCACAGGATGAAACGGGAGATCTCATCAAAGCCATGGAAGAGACGCCTGACGGACAGTTCCAGAAATATGTCGTTTCGTCTGGTGAATATATCAGGAAGGACTTTTTCGGGCGGAGCGATAAACTGCTTAAAATGGTCGAGAACTATTCGGATGATCAGTTGAAGAAGCTGAACAGGGGCGGACACGATCCGAAAAAAGTCTTTAATGCCTTCAAAAAGGCGGTTGAACATCAGGGCGAACCTGTGGTTATTCTTGCACAGACCATTAAAGGATACGGACTTGGTGAAGCCGGCGAAGGAAGGAACATCACCCACCAGCAGAAAAAACTGAACGAGCAGGAGCTGCTCCATTTCAGGAGCAGGTTCGGAATACCGCTTTCGGACGAGGAAGCGAAAAAGGCGCCCTTCTTCAGGCCGCCGGACGACAGCGAGGAGATACAGTACCTTAAAAAACGGAGGGAGGAGCTGGGCGGTTACCTTCCCAGGCGGATTTCGGAAGCTGAGCCCATCAACCTTCCCGATGAGAAAATATATAATGAACTGATCGAGGGATCGGGCGACCGCGAGATGGCAACCACCATGTCGATGGTGGGGCTGATGGCCAAAATGATGGCGGACAAGAACATGGGCAAAAGGGTTGTTCCTATCGTACCCGATGAATCACGCACCTTCGGCATGGACGCGCTGTTCCGCAGGTTTGGAATATACTCCCACACAGGCCAGAATTATGAGCCCGTTGACAGGGACAGTCTCCTTTATTACAAGGAAGCTACAGACGGAGCAATTTTGGAAGAGGGTATTACCGAGGCCGGATGTATGTCCTCATTTATTGCAGCAGGGACCTCATATGCAACCCATAAGCTGAATATGATCCCCATGTTCATCTACTACTCCATGTTCGGGTTCCAGAGGGTAGGCGATCTGATATGGGCTGCTGCCGATACCCGTGCAAGAGGTTTCCTTATCGGAGGAACATCGGGGCGTACCACCCTGGCCGGAGAGGGACTGCAGCACCAGGACGGACACTCGCATATGATGGCGATGACAATACCATCAGTTAAGGCTTACGACCCTGCATTCGCATACGAGCTTGCAGTGATAGTGAAGGAAGGTATGAAAAGGATGTTCGTCGACCAGGAAGACCTGATCTATTATATAACCGTTTTGAATGAAAAGTACAAAATGCCTAAAATGCCCGATGGGGTTGAGGAAGGCATTCTGAAGGGCATGTACAAGTTCAGGAAATCACGCAAAAGAAAGGGAGAAAAGATACACCTCTTCGGTAGCGGTGCCATACTGAACGAGGCCCTGAGGGCCGCCGAAATGATGGAGAAGGATTTCGGCGTTGTTGTAGACGTATGGAGCGTGACAAGCTACAAGGAGCTCTATGACAATGCCAGGGAGACCGACAGGTGGAACAGGCTGAACCCCGACAAGAAACCCCGCAAAACATATATTGAGGAGTGCATGGAAGGGGATGAAGGGCTATGCATAGCAGCCCACGACTATATGAAGGCAATACCGATGACGGTCTGCCGCTGGTTCCCGGGCGTACTTACCGTTCTGGGCACCGACGGTTTCGGACGAAGCGATAACCGCAGGGCTTTGAGGGACTACTTTGAGGTTGACGACCGTCATATAGCCTATGCTGCCATCCACAGCCTTTACAGGGAAGGCAAGCTGGATAAAAAGAGTGTCCTGAAAGCTAAAAAGAGCTTCAAGATCGACAGCAACAAAGCAAATCCATTAGATATCTAAAAACGGAACAAAAATGATCAAAGAGATAAAACTGCCCGAGATTGCCGATAATGTCACCACTGCCATAGTGCTGGAGATACTTGTTTCAGCGGGCGACAAAGTCGAAGCCGACGACACCCTGGCCGAGATGGAGAGCGACAAGGCCACCTTTGAACTGCCATCGGATGCATCAGGTGTCGTTAAGGAAGTTAAAGTGTCAGAAGGAGATGAGGTGAAAGTGGGACAGGTGATGTTCACCATCGACACCGAAGCAGGGGAAGAACCCAAAGAGGAGGAGTCCGGGAAGGAAAAAGCTGAAGAGTCGGAAAAGGAAAAGGCGAAAGAGCCTGAAAAGAAAAAGGATGAGGAGTCCGAAAAGGCTCAGAAGTCCGGAGAGGAAAAATCGGAAGCAGACAGCGAGGCAACTGCAGGGGATAAAGAGCCTGAAGAGGAAAAGCCTGCCCGGAAAAGCGAACCTGCTGCAGCGCCGGCAGACGAAAAACCGGCAAGGGACGAAAAACCCGATGCGGACCAGTATTCCGGGGCCCGTCCGGCCGGGGAAAGTCCGACCGGCAAACCGGCTGTTGAAGTGCCCGCAGCCCCTTCGGTAAGGCGCCTCGCCAGGGAGATAGGGGTCAATATATACAATGTTGCCGGATCGGGTCCCTACGACAGGATCACTGTTGAAGATGTGAAAGCCCATGCCAAAAAGATGCTTGAAGGAGGCAGGCCTGCAACGGCAGCGGGCGACTACGAACTGCCTGATTTCTCAAAATACGGAGGCGTGAGGCGTGAGAAAATGGATTCGATCAGGAAGATCACAGCAAAAACAATGGCCGAATCGTGGCAATCAATACCCCACGTCTTCCAGTTCGACAAGGCCGATGTAACCGAGCTCGAGAATTTCAGGAAGAAATACTCGAAGCAGGTTGAGAAAGAGGGGGCTAAGCTCACCTTGACGGCAATCCTGCTGAAGATAACGGCAGAAGCCCTGAAGGCCTTTCCAAGATTCAACGCCAGCCTCGATATGAAAAACGAGGAGATAGTCTACAAAGATTACGTGAACATAGGAGTGGCTGTTGATACGGAGCGGGGACTCCTTGTGCCGGTGATAAGGGATGCTGATAAGAAATCGATTACAGAGCTTTCGGTCGAGCTGAATGAAATGGCAGAGAAAGCCCGCAAAAAGAAAATAATGCCCGACGATCTCCAGGGAGGCAATTTTGCGATAAGCAATCTTGGCGGCATAGGAGGGACAAACTTCACCCCGATAGTTTACAGGCCGAATGTGGCAATACTTGGTGTATCAAGATCGCAGATGGAGCCTGTCTACATTGACGGTGAGTTCAAACCCAGGCTCATGCTGCCGCTTTCGCTGTCGTACGACCACAGGATAATAGATGGCGCCGATGGGGCCAGGTTCCTCAGGTGGCTGTGCGAGGCGATGGAGAATCCTCTGCTGACAATGTTCCGGTAAGAGGCTGGTGACTGCAGGGACTGGTAACTGCCAGGCAGCATTGGTGTGCAGGTATTACCTGACTGCAGCGGGAAAAGGATATAAACGATCAAAACAATCAACATGGACAAAAAGCAACTTATAGTTCTGGGTGCCGGACCGGGGGGATATGCCGCTGCGTTCCAGGCGGCCAACCTCGGTATTGACGTAACGCTCATAGACCCCAAACCCGACCCCGGGGGAGTGTGCCTCTTTCATGGCTGCATACCCACAAAGGCGCTTCTCCATTTTGCACGTATCAGGGAGGAGGCGGAGCATGCCGGTGAATGGGGACTCAGTTTTTCAGGGCTGAAAGTGGATATTGACAAGGTCAGGGCCTGGAAGGAGTCGGTTGTCAAACAACTGACTGGGGGACTGGGACAGCTGGCGAAAAGCCGGAAAGTAAGCTACATGCAGGGAACGGCCATACTTACAGGCCGCAACAGTATTGAATTCACTCCCGTTGATGGCAAAAAAGGCGGGTCAGGAAGCAAGAAGCAGGAGATTGAGTTTGAAAACCTTATCATTGCCACGGGTGCCACACCCAGCGAAATTCAGGGATTGGACTTTGACGGCGACAGGGTTATGAATGCCGAGGCAGCCCTCGAACTGAAGGACGTGCCCAAAAAACTCCTGGTGGTGGGCGCCGGTTATATCGGACTCGAGATGAGCGTAATATATAAGTCTCTCGGATCGGATATTACAATTGCCGAGTTTACACCCGACATACTGCCGGGTACCGATGCCGACCTCAGGGAGGTGTTCAAAAAGGAGCGCAAGGACCTGATGGAAAAGATTATGTTCAACACAAAGGTCGCCTCCGGCTCCGTCAAGGGCAAAAAGGTCACCGTTGAATTTGAGAATGCAGATGGTAAAAAAAGCAGCGGCACCTTTGACAGGGTGCTTGTTTCAATAGGCGGCAGGCCAAACACTTCGGGTATCGGACTTGAAGAGGCGGGAGTTGAGGCCGATGACAGGGGTTTTGTAAAAGTCGATCTGGTTCGCCGCACCAATGTGAACGGCATCTATGCCATAGGCGATGTTACCGGTCAGCCGATGCTGGCCCACAAGGCATCGCATGAGGGCCGGGTGGCAGCCGAACATATCGCGGGGCACAAGACGGCATACGAACCTAAGGCAATCCCTGCCGTGGTATTTACCGATCCTGAGATCGCGTGGACCGGACTTACCGAGACCGAAGCGAAGGAACAGGGGATTGAGTATGAAGTGGCTAAATTCCCCTGGGCAGCGTCGGGCAGGGCCGTTACACTCGGGGTAAAGAACGGTCTGACCAAGCTTTTAATAGATCCGAAGACCGACCGTCTGCTTGGTGCGGCAATGGTGGGTAAGGATGCCGGCAGCCTGGTATCGGAGGCCACACTGGCCATTGAGATGGGAGCTGTGGCGCGGGACCTGGAACTTACGGTGCACCCCCACCCCACCCTCTCAGAGACGATCATGGAAGCCGCCGAGGTCTACTACGGCCACGCAACCCATATCCATAAAAGGAAAAAATAGCAACATTAACGGTCCATCAGACAAATTGAAGGATTTAATGCCTTCAATTTGTCCTTTTGTACCCCTGCGCCGGTTTTCGCGGTCCCCGATGGTTACATACCTGAAGAACAGGGAATGTTGCCTTTCGTGTTTCCTTATCTGTTTTGTCATTCTTGTTTGTAATCCGGATTGAATCAATGGGATTTTCAGGTAATAGTATGTATTTTTAGCCGTGATACCTGACTATCATATCAGCTTTTGACCAATTCAGCTTATTAATATGATTATTAGCAGGCTAACTTCTATTTACATCTTTCTGTTTTTCGTTGTTCTAATTATTCTGAACCATATTTTCGGATATTTTGGCCATTACGGATACGATGATATGCTATACTCCAGGATTGCAAGAAATTTCCTGAATGGAGTTACCATGTACGATAATTCTTTTAGTTTCCGGTTTACCATAATTCTACTGACCTCATTATCTTACCTGATTTTCGGGATAAGCGATTTTTCATCCTCGTTACCATCTTTATTAATTTCTGTATCAATACTGTACATAGTTTATGATACTTTAAAAAAATTCAGTGTAACTCATACTGTCATTGGTTTATCCCTAACTCTGCTGATAAATGTTTTTTTGTTTTATACGGATAAAATAATGCCCGATATATATGTTGCATTTTTTCTTCTTTTATCAATATACTGGATAGACCGATATAGATTTTATGCTAAGACCAATGAATTAAAATATGCTTTTCTGTTTTCAGTTTCCTTATTCCTGGCATTTTCTTCAAAAGAGACTGCTGTATTGTTTTTACCCTTACCATTTGTTCTTTTTGCAACGGATATTTTGCAAAAACGTAATTTAAAGTTCTGGATCTATTCGATTATCCTTGGTGTTTGTATCCTGACTCTTTATTTAATTACCATATGGCTGTTGACCGGCGATTTTTTCAAACGTTTTGAAGTTTTATCGTTAACCAATCAAGCTCAATCATATATATACAGTTATGACAAGCAGCCACTGATTGTTAAACTGAAAAGATTATTCTACGATCTATTTGAAACATATACTATTGAGGGTATTTTGGTTTCTTACCTTCTAATCATATCTGCATTTTTCGCGAAAAACTTAAAGGAGCTCTTAAAAATTAATAACACCTTTTCTTTATATTTCGTTTCCTCGGTAACCCTGTTACTTTCTGCTAACTTTATGACGATTTCCCCTTTTTCATATCATCCCGTTCCGACAGACCCGAGACACACCTTGTTTTTGATTCCAATTGCTGCAATTGCTGCCTCATTTGTTCTAACGGAATTCATTTTTAAGAAAAAGTATAAATATCAGATAACCGGCTTATTGGTTTTGATTTCAATTTTTACTTTTATAATTGAAAGAACCGTTTTTTATACCCTGTACTTCCCTTTATCAGTTCTTTTTGTGTTCTATTTATTAATTAATAAACAGACCAGGCCTCGCAGAACTGTTTTTATAGGTTTATTTATTATCATATTGTCAATAACCCCTTTCAGGTTTTTTATCTATTCAGTTTCAACAGTAAAATATAGAATGCAGAAAGAAATTGTATTTCAATATTTTATTGGTGCAGAAGAAAAGTGTTACGTATTTACCGATCCCATGCAAAAGAATATCGGGAATTATTATTCAGCATTTGATAATACAGATAACTGTAAGTTTGTTGATTACACAAACATTTCAGCCTGTGACATTAAAGATGAATACAGGAAATACCTGTTTTTAAACTGGCATACCCGGTTTTATTCAGATATACCTGGCAGATTACCCTTTTTTGCAAAGCACATTGACAGTTCATATGTTTTGATTTTT
This sequence comes from Marinilabiliales bacterium, assembly GCA_007695015.1. Taxonomy (NCBI): domain Bacteria; kingdom Pseudomonadati; phylum Bacteroidota; class Bacteroidia; order Marinilabiliales; species Marinilabiliales bacterium. Next base: position 28,210 of record REEN01000041.1, on the reverse strand, counting down.
GAAAACAGTAAGCATGGGATATATATTTATGAAATACCAGAAATCATTATCCCCGAATTGTCGGGTAAAAAGCTGTTACAAACTAAAAATGATTTTCAAAACGTATATGAAAACTGGACTTATGAGGAGTACACATTATCAGAAAAAACATTTTTTTCCGGACATAGGGCCCAGGAACTACATGAATTTTCAGCATCCTTTTATGTCACACTGGATTCTTTAGAAGTTGATAAAAACAAAAACCTGTATATCAAAACCGGATTCCAATGGTATTTCTCTTCCAGGCCTTCATCTATGCTTGTTTTCTCAATAGAAGATGACGAAGGTGTCTATTCCTGGGAGAGCAGGAGCCTGGGTCAGGACATCAGAGTATTTAACACATGGCATCATCTGGAATTTGATTTATTGGTCAAAAACGAGGAGATCAAGAGTAATTCAGTTCTGAAAATTTATATATGGAATCCTGACAATGATAAAGGTTATATAGATGATTTTGAAATTTTTATCTATGAAATATAACCATTAAGTCGGGATCAAAACCGCTAATTTAACAATGATCTTAATTTACCTGCTTTACCGGTTTAATGATTAACTTAATGGATTAATTTATGTTTTAAGTATCTTTAAGACATGAACAATCCAAATGAGATCAGGTATTTGAGAGAGTTGTTTAAATCAGGACAGGCCGAAACAGAGACTGCACTTATTGTTAAAGGCAGTTTTGATGTACTCGGGGTTTTTATTCTTGCAGCAGACATTAACGGAAGAATTGTATTCATGAATAAAAGGGCATGTGAAGTCCTGGAAATGCCAGGTGCCGATGTCTGGTCAGAACTCAGTTTTACCGACCTGCTTATAGATAAGGATGAAAAAGAAAGGGTGAAATCCGGGATCAACAGTCTTCTGGCCGGCGGACAAGCTCAAAGCATGAAATCTTCATACAGGCTGCAATCACGTTCCGGAAGTGAGCGTATCATTGAGGCACAAACAATTAAAGTTGATGAAGACGGCACTATCAAAGGAATCCTGATTGCCGGGAAAGATTTTACTGAATATTCCAGAACCAGTGAAATCCTCAAAAAAGACTTTGACCTCTACCGTGTAATTCTGAACACAATTCCCGGGTTGAATATCTTTGTTTTTGACAATGAATTAAGGTTCATCCTGGCCGAAGGAAACAGATTGAAAGAATCGGGACCTTCATCGAAGTATTTCATTGATAAAAAGTTAAATGAGATACCTGACAGGAATCTGGCGAAGAAATGGGAGGAATATTTACCGGAAGTTCTTGACGGAAAGAGAATAGAAAAAGAATACAAACTAAAGAGTAATCATTACCTCTTAATTGGCCAGCCCCTCACTTTCGAAGATAATCAGGTAAGCACCGGTATAATAATTGTTAGAAATATTACTGAAGAAAAACTTACAGAGAAAATTCTGAAAAGATCAAAGGATGAAGCTGTAAAAGCAGGAAAGGCAAAAAATCGTTTTCTGGCGAGGGTCACGCATGAGATCAGAACTCCGCTTAATGCAATAATGGGCTTTACTGAACAATTAAGCAACACTGAACTTTCTCCAACACAAAAAAAATATGTAAAAATTATCGACAGGTCTTCCGAGCTGTTGCTTTCACTTGTGAATGATATACTTGTGATGTCAAAGATCGAGGCTGGCCAGATCAGCTTTGAAAGGAATGTTTTCAGTTTACGAAACTCTGTGGAGTTTGTATTCAAAGCCTTGTCGTCGAAGGCCGAACGTAAAAATTTAGGTTTCAGATACAAAATAGATGAAAAAGCAGACAGGGTCATAAGGGGCGACCCCATCAGGCTGCAGCAGATACTAATGAATATGCTGAGCAATGCCATAAAATTTACAAAAAAGGGAGATGTTGAGCTGGCATGTTCAACACAAAAGGAAACTGACAGGGATATAAGTATCAGGTTCGATGTTATTGACACCGGAATAGGTATTTCCGAAAAACACCTTAAAGATATATTCAACCAGTATAAACGCGGAGATGAGGAAATTGAGAAGATTTATGAGGGGACCGGGATCGGACTTGCCATATGCAAAAACCTGATTGAGCTGCAAAACGGAAGTCTTTCAGTCTCAAGCCGGAAAGGAACCGGGACCACTTTCAGTTTTACTCTTACATATGAGAAAGCGAGTGAGAAGGATATGCTTTCCTCCGGCAATGATAACGATAACAAAGAGAAGTTAAAAGGGATCAGAATACTCCTGGTTGATGATGACAGCCTGAACCTTCTGCTCGGCAAGACGATCCTTGATAAATTAAACTGCACTTATGATATTGCAGACAGCGGATCGCGGGCTTTGGATAAGATCAAAAACAACAGGTATGACCTGATACTCCTTGACATTCATATGCCCGATATTGACGGAATAAAAGTTGCGAAACACGTCCGTGTTAAATTAAAGGACAATCAAACACGCATTATCGCCATGACAGCTGCCGCCCTAAGGGATGATGTAATGCAATTTGAAAAAACCGGCATCAATGATTTTATAATAAAGCCCTTTAAAGAGGAATACCTTTTTAATAAAATATGTTACGTTATGGGCCGGGAACCAACCGGGTTTAAAGAATCAAAAACCGAAATAATCCTCAAAAAGGAGATAAGTCCCAAGCCTTACAACCTGGCAGAGCTTCAGAAAATGGCAGGCAATGACACAGAATTCATGAAGCAGACACTCAAACTATTCATTGATAACTCAAATCAGGCAATTGAAAGATTCAGGTACTATATTTCGGAGGGAAACCTTGAGCAGATTGGAGAAACAGCCCATAAGCTACTGCCCTCATACAGGCATCTGGAGGCTCAGGCAGTAGTGCGCAAATTACTAATTCTCAAGAAAAATGCTTTAATATCAAAAAACCATGAAGGTATTGAGAAACTGGTTGATGATACGATCACTGAAATGAAAAAGGTGCTGTCTGAATTAAAAAAGGAGATTACGCCTTCAGAGGAACAATAGCCATCACCTCGAACTACGGGTACTACATGCCCGACCCAGTCAGCAGCTGCTATCCCTGCAAGAATTAGCACAAGGATTAATTTCAGGTGTTACCCCATGGGCCGGCATATTTAAAGATATAGTAGAACATTGTGCCAACGAACAATGCTCCAAGAACAGCAAAAATAATTTGTAGTAGTGTCATGGTTTTATTTTTAGGTTATTAATCAGGTATACCAGTATCATCATTATTCAAGCGAAAATTCTTTACCACCTGCTTCTTCTCCGTCTATATATACTTTTACCAGGTATGTACCGCTCTCAAGGTTTGTTGCATGATCAACCGTAAAAGACATTGATACCGGTTCGTTTTCATACATCATAGTGCGCTGTCCGGTAAAGTAGCTTGAGTCTCCGGTTTCCTCAATAAGGAAGGTGTCGGTCGAGGGACTGACAACGTTGCCTTGGGGACCGGTAATGACCATGTTGACATCCCTTTCACCGGGTTCGACAAAAATATTGTCATTGATCTCAAAGCTGACAGTTGTTCTGTCAACCCTCCTGGCAACATCCATCTTTACCGGTCGGCAGATCCACCTTTCTTTGAAGTTATGTACACAAATATTATACGCTTTTAAAAATGAAGCTTTTTCAACTTTTTCTTCAAGCAGACCGAATCTCTCCTTCTCACCGGTGAGTTCTTCTTTTAACAAAGCAACTTCTGCAATGAGTTCCTCTTTTTCTTCAAGAACCTCCCTGTACATTGCCTCAAAAGACTCCAGTTCTGTTATTTGTGCACGCAGATTGTCCATCTCAAACACTTCCCCGCTCAACCGGTTAATCCGGGCTCTTTTTGCGTTAATTTCGAGTTGAAGACCGGCCGCGGTTTCACCAAGTTCTTCAATTTTGGTATTTAACGTCTCGATATCAGCTTTCAGCTGAACATTTGAGGCCTCAGCAACTCTCTGTTGCTGGGAAACGGTGCTCAATTCGGCTTCAAGCTCATCTTTCTCCCCGGTTATTGTACCCTGACGCACAAAAAGGAATACATTACCAAGCAAAGACAGAAGCAGAATGATAGACACAACAATACTGACAGTCTGTTGTGTCTCCAGTTTTTTCTCAAGTCGTTTTTCTCTGAAGTTTTCCATAACTAATTTTTTAGAAATAAACTCTTTGTAAAACAGGTTAATAAGATACCAGGATATAAGGCAAGCTTTATGCCAACAAATTCATCATATTCCTGAAAACCATTTCTGTTCAGGGTGGTAAGGCCGTTGTTATTTACAGGCAGAGGTTGGAATAAAATGTTGATCTTTACATCAGGAAACCCGTGAAGTGTAGAATTAATACACAGTCTGCAGGGTAGTGACCACGCATAAGGCGCTTCTAATCCTTTTGTTTCAGATTATATAACCTTATTTTGTTATATAGCGTTTTACGGTCAATGCCAAGGAGCCGTGCAGCCCGTGACTTGTTATTATTTGTTTTTTCAAGAGCATTCTGTATCAGTTCCCTTTCATTTACATAGGTTGCTGATTTGAGGTCTGTAAATTCTGCGCCGGAAGGTTTTTCGGATAACCCGCTGCTCAGGCCGGATAAGGGCAGCCTTAGCTCATCAGGAAACAATCCGGGGTTTATAACATCCTCCGGGCTGAGCAAAACTGCCCTTTTTATAACATTCTGAAGCTCGCGTATATTCCCGGGCCATTCATATTTAAGCAGAAGTTCTCTTGCCTCATCATCCAAGCCCTGCACGCTCTTGTTAAAAGCCTTATTGGCCTGATTTATAAATTGTCCGGCAAATTCAATAATATCTTCCCTGCGGCTACGCAAAGCAGGAACCTTTATCATGAATTCATTTAACCGGTGATACAGATCTTCCCTGAATTCACCGGCTTCAACCTTTTCATGAAGGTTTTCATTGGAGGCAGCAATCAGTCGTATATCAACCCTCTGTGCCTTGTTGTCTCCAATCCTGGTAACCGTTTTCTCCTGAAGTGCCCGTAAAATCTTAACCTGGTTTTCATAGGAAAGGTTTCCGACCTCATCCAGGAAGAGGGTGCCGCCTTTAGCTTCCTGAAAATAACCGGTCTTGTCATTGACGGCTCCTGTAAATGACCCTTTTACGTGTCCGAACAAAACACTGTTGGCAAGCTCTCCCGGAATTGCACCGCAATCGACAGGTATAAAAGGTGCTTTGCTGCGATTACTGGAATGGTGAATTGCGCGGGCAATGAATTCCTTGCCTGAGCCGGTCTCACCTTCTATCATCACGGTAATATCGGTTGATGCAACAATCTCAACATGTTGCATGACCTCAAGCATTTTTTCGCTGTTACCCTGGATAAAGCTTTCAGAAAATGACGCGACTGACTTTACCTGGCTGTTCCTGTCCAGTGCCCGGTTTAAAACCTCAATTACCATTTCAGGTTGCATGGGCTTGACTATGTAGTCGAAAGCACCTGATTTGATCAATTCTACGGCTTTGCTTATTTCAGCATAGGCTGTCATAATGACAACCGGGATTAAAGGTTTTACCGACCGCGTATACCTGAGTATATGCATGCCGTCATAGTCAGGAAGACGGTAATCACATAATATGATATCGTAATGATTTTGAGCTATCAGTTCCTTGGCGGCCGCACCTTTATAGGTTATATCAACTTTAAAATCATTTTGCTCCAGATACTTTTTAAGAATATTGCAGATGTATGTATCATCGTCAATTACCAGGATGTAATTATTCTTTGGCATAAAATCAGGGTTCGTTCCAGGGTATTAATAATACAAATAAACATAAAATTTTTTCATCTTAGATTACACACAGGCAAGATGAAAAAATTTTATGAGAAAGCGAAGCGGTTCCGACTGTAAGCATAAATTTTGAATATTTTGATAAGACAAAATTTATGCTGTTGTACAGGAGAAATATAATATAACCACTGATTATTAACACCGCGGTAATATCTCAAACCGACAATTGGGTATAATCCACCGGCCGGGGATAAGGTCTTTCTATGTATTGAAGTATAAAAGCCCGGCGTTCACATCATTGTTTTCCAAAGCTTTTCTTATGACATCCACCGCTACATCAGGAACCACCAGGTATAAGTTCCCATTATGTTTCCTGGCATATGACTGCATATCCTGCCATTTTTCAATATGTATTTCGCTGCTTGTTTCAACTTCATAAATATCAACGGCCTCATCATAATACACAATCATGTCAGGAACAAATCCTGTGTATTTATCTCCCAGGACTATCTTTTGCGGACTTTCGTATCCTTCCAAATCCCGTGCAAGTATTTTATCCGGTTCTGCATCATCCTTAATGACAGATATCATAGCCCTTAATACTGCGTATTTGTCAATCTGTTCATCCATTTGAACTTATTTTCCACATATCGTTAGTCACTTCACTAATCAAATATCTACCAACCCTCATACCAAACTTTCCGGTTCCTCACTTGATAAAGGCATTTAATGCAAAAGTTGCATACCGGTGCAACTGCATCTTATATCAACAGCAATCTCTTATAATAACAGTTTGTTAATGCAGATAATGATCAAATATTTATCAGGTCCGGGAGAAAGTGAGGAAAATATTCACACAATGCAGCCATATTCAACAAATCGCTTACCTAATCCACAATACATTAACTGCTATTAATTTTAAACGGAATAACTTTTGTAATAAAATCTAACAGACTTAAAAATTATTGAACAATGCAAAGCAGATTCTCCTTAAAACTGGGCAAACCTTTCGGGATAAAGGTTTCGATACACTGGACCTTCTCATTGCTGATAGCATGGATAGTATTTATAAGCGTGAACAGGGGACTGGAGTTCGGGCAGATAATGATGCACATCCTATTCATACTGGCAATCTTCGGTTGTGTGCTGCTGCATGAGCTCGGACATTCCCTGGCGGCAATTAAGCTGGGAGGCAAGGTGCAGAGCATTACCCTGCTGCCGATAGGCGGTATGGCCAGTATATCTGAAATGCCTGAAAAACCCAGGGACGAATTTCTTATTTCGGCTGCAGGACCATTGGTAAACGTGGTGATTGCCGGTCTTATCTGGTTCTACCTGTCAGTTATCAGTCCGATTGATATGGGTGAAATCACTTACGAAGTGATCACCCCGGGGAACTTCCTGGTAATGCTTCTGACCGCCAACCTGTTTATAGTCGCATTCAATCTTATACCGGCTTTCCCGATGGACGGGGGACGCCTTTTCAGGTCGGCCCTATCAATCAGAATGAGTAAGCTCAAGGCTACACGCATTGCAAAGGATATCGGACAGATATTTGCAATCATGTTCATCATAACAGGCTTCTTCCACAACCCCTTCCTGATAATTATCGGTTTTTTCATACTGCTGGGGGCCAAAGGCGAATACGAGATGATGAAGTACCGTGACATCCTTAATAACTATACAGTAAGGGATGTGATAAAAAAGGATTACGAAGAGCTTGATGAAAACGATAATCTCGCGACAGCTGCCGAGAAGTTTGCCCACACATCACCAAGGGGGTTTGTGGTCACTTCAGGCGGAAAGTATGCCGGGATCCTGACCAGGAACGACCTGATTCGCGGACTGAACACAAATGGTAAAGAGGGCCGTGTTGGTGATCTGGCCGGTGGCACTGAAGAAGATATAGACACAGATATGGTACTATTCGATGCTTTCAAAAAAATGCAGATGAAAAAGCTTGATATAGTGCCTGTAACAGAAAAGGGCAAATTCGCCGGAATAATTGAGCTTGAAGGTATAAATGAGTTCTTCCTGATCCGTAACGCTATCCGATGACGTTAATCGATATCTTAAGCGCGCATGACCCGTGCCCGGCCTAACCGATTATATCGTAAAACACGTTCCCTTAACGGGTCTCATGCCGGAGAAGATCCCGGAACCGGAGGCACCCTGGGTACATCGACCGGACCCATCTCGTAAACCGAAGGCCCCAGCCTCATGTTTGAATTCATCATCTCCTCCCATGTTGTTTGCCGGCCGGTATATGCCGACACACGCCCCATGATCGCAACCATGTTGGCTTCGCATATATTCTGGGTTTCATTGATATAGCTGTTGGTGCGGATTGCCGTTACCAGGTTGATGTGGGTCTGGTCATATGGATTTACCGCAACCCTGCCTGTTGATTGCCCGTCTTCTCCGACAGGATATTGATAACGCCATACAACATTCCCATCATAGTCCCATATCGTATTGCTGGCGTTTGTATAGCCTTTTGTCCCGAAAACCAGTTCTGAGATGTTGTTGGCGCATCCGTCAATCTGACGGCACATACTGTGCATATGCCTGCCGTCATCATAGCCGAAATCAACGCTGAAGAAATCGTACTGGTTGCCGGTGGGCCGTGAATGCCTGCCGCCGAATCCCACCGCTTTGTCAGGATGCTTGCCAACAAACCAGTTTACTATGTCAATATTATGGATATGCTGCTCAACGATATGGTCGCCTGAGAGCCAGTGCCAGTTGTACCAGTCCCTTACCATAGCCTCCATGTCGCTCCAACCCTCCTGCCACCTGGTAAACCATAATGTTCCCTGGTTCCAGTAGCAATTGGCTGAAATAATATCGCCAATTGTACCGTTTTTGACCATTTCGAAGGTCTTGACATAGTCGCGCTGATGCCTCCTCTGGGTACCCACAACAACATTCAGTCCGGCCGATTCAGCCATCCTTCCCGATGCCATTACCGAGCGGACCCCAACCGGGTCTACACCTACAGGCTTTTCGGCAAAGATATGCCTGCGGGCCTGGACGGCGTACTCAAAGGTCAGCGGGCGAAAATGAGGCGGTTCACACAAAAGGACTATATCTATGTCAGAATCAATAACCCCTTTATATGCATCAAAACCTGTAAAGCAGTTGGCCCCGGGTATTTCAACCCCTCTTGAATTCCTCAGCTCTTCACGGCACTGGTCTATCCTGTGCTGAAATACATCACCCAGTGCGGTTATCTGCAGGTTTGGCCCGGCATCAAGAAAATTTACCGCGGCCCCGGTGCCACGCCCGCCACATCCTATCAGTCCGGCCCTCAGCACCGGACCGTCAGGCGCCCTGTCGGGAAAAACTGGTGCTGAATATTTTGGTTTCCTGCTGCATGATGATAGAAGCGCAGCTGATGAAACGGCACCAATGGCGCCGATTGCGGCGGCATTGCCGAGAAACTTCCTTCTTGAAAGGGGGTTTTGCATCTGGGTCATGGTTTGGGTATTTAAGTTTAAAATAATAGGATCAGCACTGAATGCGGACAAGTTAATAAAAAACAAGTTAAACAAAATACTTTAATGCAATACTGAAATAAGCGTTTTGGTATTTTAAAGATAATTATTTTGCGAAATATTTGCACCTACAAATTATTTTCATATGTTTGTCGCGGTATAACAAATGAAATAAAATGAACAGCCTGGTTCATGTATGGTGGTGGCGCTGGTTTTGGTTCGTGAGGACCAAGAAGAGCAGCATGCCTGGTACGGACCAGTAATCATAAAACCTTTTTAATTAACCGGGGGCATGTTGTGAAAAACATGCCCTTTTTTTATTAACCTATTAATAATTAAATCAATGGACAAGAGTTACAAAATTTTTCTGAGCGAGAAGGATATGCCCAGGCAGTGGTACAACCTCGCTGCAGACCTTCCGGGACAAATGAACCCTCCCCTGGGGCCGGACGGGAAGCCGGTAACCCCCGACATGCTCGCACCGGTATTCCCGATGAACCTGGTAGAACAAGAGGTCAGCACTCAAAGATGGATCGATATACCCGAAGGCATACTTGAGATGCTTTTCAGGTGGAGGCCCTCCCCGCTTGTCCGCGCCCGGTTCCTGGAAAAGGCACTGAACACCCCGGCACGTATATATTATAAGAATGAAAGCATTTCCCCGGCAGGCAGCCACAAGCCGAATACGGCTGTTGCGCAGGCATGGTACAACAAGGAGTTCGGAATAAAGAAACTTGTTACCGAAACAGGTGCCGGCCAATGGGGCAGTGCGCTTGCTTTCGCGTGTTCGTTGCTCGGACTTGAATGCAAGGTGTATATGGTGAGGATAAGCTTTGACCAGAAGCCCTTCAGGAAGCTCATGATGAGGACCTGGGGCGCCAACTGCATTGCAAGTCCCAGTAACGAGACCAAATCGGGCCGCGATATCCTTGCCGAAAACCCCGACACTCCGGGCAGCCTGGGCATAGCAATCAGCGAGGCTGTTGAAGAGGCGGTCACCGACACATCGGGTGAAACCAGGTACTCCCTGGGAAGCGTGCTCAACCATGTAATGCTGCACCAGACAATTATCGGACTTGAAGCTAAGAAACAACTTGAGATAGCCAACGAAAAGAAGGTGGACGTTGTTATAGGCTGCGCCGGCGGAGGAAGCAACTTTGCCGGTATCAGCTTTCCGTTTGTCTACGACAAGATCAACGGGGCCGAAATAGATATCATTCCGGTAGAGCCAACCTCATGCCCCACCCTCACCCGGGCGCCGTTCCACTATGACCATGGCGACACCGCAGGGATGACCCCGTTGCTGGCCATGCATACTCTGGGCCACAGCTTCATACCGCCACCCATCCATGCAGGGGGACTGCGTTATCATGGTATATCGCCGCTTATAAGCCATTCGGTGAAACAGGGACTGATGAACCCGCAGGCGATAGACCAGCTCGAATGCTACGAGGCAGCGATAACCTTCGCCACCACGGAGGGCATTATAGTTGCACCGGAAACGGGTCATGCCGTTGCACAGGCCATACGGGAAGCAAAAAAGGCCAGGGAAGAGGGCCGCGAGAAGGTCATACTGTTCAACCTGAGCGGTCACGGACTGATGGACCTCGTAGGGTACGACAAGTACCTTAATGGCGAGCTGACAGACCACAGCATGTCTGAAGAGGACCTGAAAAAATTCACCGAGGTGCTTAAAAATTATCCGAATCCCCAATAACCCGGGGTTTTTATACCGGAGTTCAGGCACATTGGCTTCGCCGATCTCAGGCAACAAGTTGCCATCGATTCAGCTAAAGCTGAACTTTTGTAAGCCCGTTGCTTCGCAACTCCTGCATCCAAAAGGAATGTGCCTGAATGCCGGTTCCTGTTGAGGGGGCCGGCATGTTTTATTTCTGATCCGGGCCGGTGGAGGTCCTGTTTTCAATATTTTCACTATAATTGTGAATAATAATGATATAATATTTTATCAATTAACACCACATCTCATGCCGGATAAAAAAACTGTTACCAGGATAATCGTAACCGCCGTGAGGATTGCCGTGGGCTGGCATTTCCTCTATGAGGGACTGATCAAGCTGTTCAACCCCGGATGGACATCATTCGGTTACCTTTCAAATACATCGGGATTTTTGTCGGGTTTCTACCACTGGCTGGCCTCAGACCCGGTAACTCTCGGAATCGTTGACACCCTTAATGTGTGGGGACTTATCCTGGTGGGCATCGCGCTGTTTACCGGACTGTTTGTGCGTGCAGCGGCCATGGGAGGATTTGCAATGCTTGCCCTTTACTATTTCGCCTATCCGCCATTCGGGCCTTCGATGCTGTGGCCCACGGAAGGACAGCTCTATATTGTCGACAGGAACTTTATCGAGGCGATGGTTATGCTCTATTTTGTTTTTGCAGCCGAAAGGGGATATGGCATTGATGCCCTGAGGAACCTGATTGCCTCAAAACTGACCCGCAATATTAAGGAGGTTTCCGGTGAAGGGACAGCTGCTGTGCAGTCCCGGCGCGAGATACTTAAAAACCTTGCTACACTGCCTTTCCTTGGTGCTCTGGGGTTTGGCACGTTCAGGCTCAGGGGCCGCTATGACATCGATGTGCTTTCAGGTGCAACAATCCAGATCGACAGGGCCTCGCTTGCCGAATTGAAAGGGCCCCTGCCAAAGGGGAAGATCGGAACGCACAAGATCAGCAGGCTTGTACTGGGCGGCAACCTGATTGGCGGCTGGGCACATGCCCGTGACCTGATATATGCCTCATCACTTTTCAGGGCGTACAATACAGAAAGAAAAGTTTATGAAACACTGGGTCTTGCAGAGAATGCCGGCATCGATTCCATCAACATCGGCGCTTCTTCGGGACCGCTGATGGCCAAATACAAGAAGATGACAGGCAGCAGGATAAAGGTCATTACCCAGGTGGCGCCAAACATGAATAACGGCGATATTTACGAAAACATTAACAGGGCCATTGACGAGGGTGCTGATATACTGCAGATACAGGGCAACTGGTGCGACTGGCTGGTACGCGACAACAGGCTTGATGTGATCGTTAAAATGATGGACAGGATAAGGGGTCAGGGATATACGGCGGGACTTGGCGCCCACAGTGATCTGGCGCTAAGGGTATGTGAGGAGAACGGAATCATTCCAGACTACTATATGGTTACCATGCACCATGATAACTACTGGTCAGCCCACCCCAGGGAGAACAGGATCGACTTTGAGGTTGACGGACAAAGGCACGCGGAACACGGCAGGTTTCACGACAACATCTTCTGCCTCTTCCCCGAAAGGGCCGCCGAATTTGTAAACCGGGCCACTGTGCCCGTAATGGGATTCAAGGTGCTTGCCGCCGGTGCAATACGGCCTGAAGACGGCTTCAGGTGGGCATTTGAGAATGGTTCAGACTTTATCTGTGTGGGTATGTTCGATTTCCAGATAGTACAGGATGTGAACATAACCATCGATGTGCTTAACAGCATGGAAAACAGGAAACGAGGCTGGTATGCATGACAACGAAGCCAGCCTGTGATTCTCAGAAAGACTCTTTGACTATTTTTCTGCTGTCCACCTTCATGGCTGCAAGGATCTCTTCCAGAGCCTTCATCATTGGCGGGGGGCCGCAAAGGTAGTAGTACCCGGAGTTGATGTCATCCCTGCCGTCACCTGACCCGGCAGCACCGCTTTTACCAGACCCGGATCCTGCAACAACTTTTTCAACCAGCTCCCTGGTAATGAAGCCGTGCTCGTACCGATCGTTCTTTTCCTCCGAAAGGACGTTCACAAAATTATCGCCCAGCATATCTTCCAGTTCGTTCTTCAGTATGATGTCCTTTTCGGTTTTGTTGGCAAAAATGAGACTGCTGCCGCCGATCTCACCCCTCTTCTTCAGATCGCGCAGTATCGACAGGAACGGGGTAATGCCCGAACCGCCCGCAATAAACAGCCCCTCACCCTTATACTCAATTGCACCGAATATGCCATTTAGTATCAGTCGCTCGCCGGGCTCCACATCGAGCAGCTTGTCGGTTGTCCCGTCATGATCGGGATAGGTCTTGATGATGAACTCGAGGTTGTCGTCTTCAGGAAGCGATGAGAATGTAAAGGGCCGGTTCTCCTCTTCCCATCCTTTCCGGTCGATCGCGATGCTGGTAGCCTGTCCTGGTTTGAATGTGAGCCCTTCGGGCTTTTCAGTCACTATCCGAAGAGTATCATGCGTCACCTTGTCTATTGATTTAATTCGTACGTATTGCATCTATATTGTTTATTTGTGATTAAACTGTGTTTATTTTCAAAGATAACAGATTAAACAGGGGTATTGTTCTATATAGGCGTAAAAATGTAAATTTACAGGTAGCTAAACCCAATTAAATCTTTATCCGATGTCAGCGCCTTTTTTAAAATCCCCCTGTTTGTCACCTGTTCAGCATCTTCTTTCCATGTTTCTGACCCTGCTCTTTCTCCATGCCTCCCTGTCCTGCAGCCGGCCGGAGCCGGTGCCGGTAGGACGGGCCGGAAAGGATGCCGGGCAGTGGTATGACGACAAGTTCTCGATGTTTATCCACTGGGGCATCTATTCGGTTCCCGGAGGCGTGTGGGATGGTGAACCGGTGTCCCGCGGCTACTCTGAGCAGATACAGGCACACGCGGGCATATACTCGGATGTATATGCAGCCCTCGCCGAAAGATTTGATCCGCAGCGGTGGGATCCCGACTCCATAGTGCTGCTTGCCAAAGCGGCCGGCATGCGGTCGGTCGTCATCACCTCGAAGCATCATGACGGCTTCTGCATGTTCCGGTCAGACCACACCGGCTATAACGTGGCTGAAGCTACCCCGTACGGCAGGGATGTGATAAAGGAGCTGGCCGAAGCCTGCGAAAGGCACGGGCTGAGATTCGGACTCTACTTTTCGCTGATCGACTGGCACTATCCCCCGGCATACCCCATATCAAGCCATAACGCCGATCCGATACCAGACGAGCACCACCGCTACAATATGAACCAGGTTCGCGAGCTTCTCACCAGGTACGGCCCCATATCGGAGCTCTGGTTCGACATGGGATCGCTCGGACCCGGGCAGAGCCGCGAGCTTCGTGACCTGGTGCATGAGTTGCAGCCGGAGACCATGGTGAGCGGCCGCCTGGGCAATGACATGGGCGACTTCACGGTATTGGGCGATAACGAGGTACCCGACTACACCCTTGACACGCCGTGGCAAACCCCGGCCTCCATGTTTCACGAAACCTGGAGCTACCGCTCATGGCAGGAGCGTGGCGACCCGGCCGTGAAAATACGTGAAAAACTGGAGGACCTGATCACGGTTGTTAGCCGGGGCGGTAATTACCTCCTCAATATCGGCCCGCGCGGCGACGGCTCGGTAGTGGAGTTTGAGAGGGAGGTGCTTCTCGGTATAGGACGGTGGCTGGAGGTAAACGGCGAAGCCATTTACGGCACCCGGCCTGCAGGGATCTACGGCTCACCCCCCTGGGGTGAGATCACCTCGGCCTGCAACAGGCTCTACCTTCACATTTTTGACCCACCCGCCAACGGCATGATCAGCCTGCAGGGGATACAGGGCCGGGTTACCGGTGCATACATGCTTGACAACCCCGCCACAGGCATCGGTAACAGCAACGCAGGCAACCGAAACAGCAACATCAGCATCGGTAATAGCGACCCCGGCAGCACCATAACCATCTCTCTCCCTGCCGGTGGGGACTTCAGCGATATTCGTGTTGCTGTACTTGAGTTTGAAGATGGCTTCACGGCTGTTCCTGAAAATACTGTCGGCCTTTACCCTTTCGGGGAAACGCAAGTCCTCGACCGCCGTAACAGTCACCAACACTTCAGTTTTTCGGGAGTGGACTACTACAGCAGCTTCAGGAGCATTGTAAGGGAATCGTGGACCTTCGACGGGGAGGCGGCAGGTACCTGGAAGCCTTATCTCTGGTACAGCAGCGCCGAAAAGGGCCGGAAGCTGGAGATTGTCACCCCGGAAGGCATAAGGCTTGTCGAACTCAGCGGCGGGGAAGAGGTCTGGCTTGACCGGGACAGTCCCCAACAGCGGAGCAGCAATACAAACGCGGGATTTACAGCCATCGAACGAGGTAATGCAACAGGAGGCGGGCCGGATGGTGACCACCCTGCGGGAATACCCTCCGGCATAAGCTTTGGCGAACAGCACGTTAACGGCCCCCATAGCATGCGTATTGACAGGATAACCGGCATGGAAGGCAATGTTGACACCGGCCGGCCCTGGCCCGGACCTGGCGGCAGGGAATGGGAGGCGTTGGTTACAGGTGAGGACGGGCTGACCAGGAAACCGGCCGGCCGGAACCACTGCTGGTACCTCTGGCAGGAGATCAGGTCTGAAGCGGAGCAGGATCTGCTGGTAAGGCTGCGGCGGACCGACGGGGTGCAGGTTTTCCTCAACGGCAGTGAAATATATCTGCACAATAACCCCGGGAAGGATGAACTTGTCGAAGATATCGTGCTGCTTCCTCTCATCGCCGGCCCCAACGAACTGCTTGTCAAGTTCTACAACAGGTTTGGCCGTACAACGGCCTTTGCGGCCGGCTATGACACCCCGCAGTTACTATACCGTAAGACGCTTGACGGGTTCAGTCTGTCAGGGCAGGCCGGACAACAGGTCAGCTGGCACCTGCATGACCCTGTATCGCTCCACTCCAACATGGCCATGCCCAACCTGAGACTTGAACTTGAATATATCGGCCGGTAACCTTCAGATCACATTGTCGCCTGATGGCTCTCTCTCCTGCTACTCATACCTGAGAAGGTTCACCGGATTCTGTGACGCAGCCCTGTAGATCTGTACAGATGTTGATATCCAGACCGTAAGTGCCGCAACAAGTCCGGCCAGCAGGAAAATCCACCAGCTCAGTGATACACGGTTTGAAAAATTGAGCAGCCAGTTGTTAAGGATATAATAAACCACGGGCGTTGAAATAAGCAATGCAATTAATACAAGGCGCATGTATTCAAGTGACCATAACCTGAATATATCAGTTGTGGTGGCGCCGTTTACTTTTCTTACACCAATTTCCTTGTTGCGGCGCCTGGCCGTAAAGACAGCCATAACCGAAAGCCCCGATATTGCAATCAGACCGGCAATTATTGTGAGCCTTATAATCATTTTGCGCATGGTCTCCTCCTCCCTGTAAAATTGTTTGACAGCCCGGTCGGGATGCACAATAATCAGCTCTCCCGATGCTGAAACTTCCTGCCATACTTCATCTATCCCTGATAAGACATCATCAAGTTTCTCCGGGTCATACCTCACGATCATCTCCCTGATATGCTGGGGACTGGCCAGGGCAATTGCCATGGGCAAAACAGGTTCATGATGCGACTGCAGGTAAAAATCATCAGAAATACCGATAATAACAGACCCTTTCAGGTCCTTGCCTATGGGATCATTTATCCGGAGCTGATTCAAGGCAGTACGGTTCAAAATTATTGCATTCTCCCTGTCGGAAGGATAATCCTCAGAAAAGGCCCTTCCCTGCGATATTTCTATACCGAATGTTTCAAAAAAATCAAAATCAACATTAATATAATGAGCAACAACCTTATTTTCCGGATCATCCGGACTCACTATCTCGTTTACCATCCGGCTGTAGGCAGGAGGAGAAGAGAAAGCCCCTGTTACCGATTCAACCCCGCGAACATGCCTGATCCCCTGCTTCAAAGGCTCGTAGACAGGCACATTGTCCGGTCTTACCACTATCTTTAGTAATTTATCGATATCATAACCGGTATCCATATTGATGAGGTACCTGAGCTGCAATACGATAACCCCCGATGCTGAAAACATCCCGATAAGAATGGCAATCTGCAGGGTAAGCAGGATCCTGGCAATTCCAAATCTCTGTTGCCGGCTCCCTGAAAACTTTCCTGATATCAATTCAACCGGTCCGGTGGCCGAGAAACGTGACCCGCCAATTATACCGGTTATCAGGGCAATTGACACGGTCAAAAAAGCGAAAGCCATGACATACCTGTAACTCCCCAGGGTATGGTAATAGAGATTATTTCTGAAAAATTCATTAATCTGGGGTAAAAGCAGCTCGATAAGCATTACAGCCAGCAGAAATGAGGCTGCCGATATTAATACTGATTCTATCACAGACATCCTGATAACATCCCGTTTGGATGCACCGATCACTTTCCTGATCCCGATTTCGCGTGTACGTGAGCTGAAACGAGCCAGAAGAAAAAGAATACTGTTGGTAACCGCTATGAACAAAATCAGCGCTGCAATTCCGGCAATAAGGAAGATTGCCGAGCTGTTGCCTGTTTTGTAACCCAGGTTATGGATATGATCCGATCCCAGGTAAAAATCTTTCATAGCATGCAATTTATATGTCACCGGGGTCAGGTCATCATCTTCAGGCACAAACCTGTTAAGTATTTTCTCAATATCATCCGGATCCGCATCTTCATTCAGAAGAACCAGCAGGTTCATGAACCGGGCTTCCCAGTTGGTCTCCAGGCCAGTCCGGAAAGTACCGGGAAAATTGACACCGAGCCAGTCCTCGTGACATATGATATCAAACCTGAAGGTAGACAGTTCGGGCCAGTCCTCAAACACGCCGGCTACAACAAAAAGTTCCTCGCGATTATTTATCATGGCAGATACCTGCAGGCCCACAGGATTATCAGTGCCGGGGAAGAACATAGAAGCAGCCGATCTGCTCAATATGAGCTCATCAGGGTTCAGAAGCATATTGCTCTCGTCTCCATGTAAAAAGTCAAATGTCAGGATATCAAATATCTCCCTGCTGGCATATTGCGCACGTAACCTTGACGAAACCGGTTGCCTGTCTTTATCAAGAACAACAAAATCTCTCATAAATCCTTTAATGGCAGCCTTCTTAATCTGGGGTATCTCACTTGCTGCTTTTGAGTAGATTATATAGGGCGCACCTGCAAAATCCAGGGTTAGTGATTCATTGAAATGAATTACCCGGTATATACGGTCTCTGTTTTCATGAAAACGGTCATACGAAAGTTCGTTGAAAATGAAAATCATGGCCGTGAATGAACATGCGAAAGCAATCGTCAGCCCGAACAAAGTTATGGCGGGAAACCATGGCCCCCGGGCCAGGTTTCTCAATGTGTTTAATAATAAATGCTTATACATAGCCGGTTTTTAATAGGATTCCAAAAACAATGTCCATGACCCCTGCTTGCAGGATTAAAGGCATCTTCCATGTTGCCTTTGTACCATTTGTACGTGCAAAGTACAAATACCATTTTCAAACTGCAATTTCAATAATACAGGGCCTAAAATCAATAGTATTCAGGCAGATTTAGTGCCATTTTTGTATAGCGCTGTCCTTTTGAGCATTAGGTCACAATACCTGATATTTGCTGTTGGATTTTCCTACACCGGTGTATCAAAAGACAACAATTAGGCCTATTTTTACAATACAATGGTCTCCGGTAAATATCTGTAAATAAATATACCTCGTACATGGAAAATTATCCTGCCAAAAAAACGGGTCACAGATCAGCATCCCTGCTTCTGGTCGATGATAACGCAGAATTGCTGTCGGGGCTGAAATTGTTTCTTAATCCGTGGTTCGACAGTATAGATGTAATCCGTAATCCCAATCTTATTCCATCAAGGATCCAAAGCTCCCGGTATGATGTAATATTGCTGGACATGAATTTTACGGCCGAAATTACATCTGGCAACGAGGGAATATACTGGCTGAGACAGATTGTTGAATCAGATCCCGATGCAGTTGTCGTAATGATTACCGCCTACGGTGATATTGAACTGGCCGTGAAGGCTGTAAAAGAAGGAGCTGCAGATTTCATAAGCAAATCGTGGGATGAGGAGAAAATCCTCTCAACCCTGATCAGTGCGCTAAAGCTAAGTCATTCCAAAAAAGAGATCAAGAAACTCAAAACACAGCAAAAACACCTTTCTGTTCAGGAAGATCAAGGGCATTCTATTTTTAACAGCAGGGCCCGGTCAATGACAGGTATCCTGAGATGTATTGAAAAAACTGCTCCTACTGATGCCAACATCCTCATACTTGGTGAAAATGGGACGGGAAAAGAGATTGTTGCAAGAGAAATACACAGATTATCAAATCGTTCGGACAATATATTCGTCCATCTTGACCTTGGTTCACTAAGTGACCCACTCTTTGAAAGCGAACTGTTTGGTTATAAAAAAGGTGCTTTTACAGATGCAAAGGAGGACAAACCGGGTAGAATTGAAATTGCATCGGGCGGAACCCTGTTACTTGATGAGATCGGCAACCTGCCCTTACACCTGCAGACCAAGTTGCTTTCAGTTATCCAGAACCAGGAGATAGTCCCGCTAGGAGGCACCCGCCCGGTCGGGGTTGATGTCAGACTGATCTCAGCGACGAACAGTCCCCTTGAAACAATGATTAAAGAAGGAAGCTTCAGGGAAGACCTCTACTTCAGGATCAATACAATCCAGATAGAGGTTCCGCCCCTGAGGGAGAGAAAAGAGGATATCGGCGGACTGGCAAATTATTTTCTGAAAAGGTTTTCAGCACGGTATAAAACAGATGTCCCGGCTCTCTCTGAAAAAGCTGCAGAAAAGCTTTTATCATACAACTGGCCCGGCAATATCAGGGAGTTAATGCACACGATTGAAAAGGCGGTTATTCTGGCAGAAGACAAAATTCTGAAACCGGATGACTTCACCCTCAATGACAAAGTTAAAAAGCACGGCCGCATTCCCGGCTCATTCAATCTAAGCGAAAATGAAAAACATCTGATTGAATCGGCAATTGAAACTTTTGATGGAAACATGAGCCGGGTTGCCAGGGAACTGGGAATAAACCGGTCTACCCTGTATGAAAAAATAAAAAAATACAACACTCCGGTGCCGGGTAATAACTAATTCAAAAGCACAAATAATGATAAAATCAGGATATTTCAGCATTATGCTGATAAGCCAGGCTGTTCTGCTGGCAATCACCCCGGTGATATTCGCCATTACAATGGGCAATGAAAACCTTGTTATTACCAGGCTGAATATTATAATAATATGGACCTTCCAGGTTGGATACCTGATCTATTACATGCACAAGCCAACCCGTGAACTGTCCGCTCTATTGAAATCATTCAGTGGCATCACAACTTTATCTGCACCCCCTGAAAGCAAAAAAGAGATCTTCGGCATCCAGGCTGGGAAAGAACTGAAGCGGATCACAGAGTCAATAAGCAGCCTGAGAATCCAGAAAGAGAAAGAATACCAGCTTTACCATAAGTGCATTGAAAATGCTCTTACGGGATTACTGGCCATTGATGAGTCCGGGAAAATCCTTGCTTCCAATAAAGCTTTCTCCTCAATACTTGGAAAAGACAAGATCGAATCACTGGATAAATTAAATGACCTGAAAGAGGGATTGGGTGATTTTATAAGTTCCGTCAATGCAGAGACCAGGAAAATGATCACAGTGGTCAATAATGGAAAAATCCTGAAAATATATATAAGCATTAGTGTTTTCCGGCAGGACGGCAGGATAATACGTATACTCGCAATAGAGGATATCAGCAATGAAATGGCAATCCAGCAGGTTGAAACCATGCAGCGCTTTGTCAGGATGATGAGTCACGAGATTTTGAACTCTGTAACCCCTATCAATCTGATGGCAGCCGGACTTATAATGAGGCACCGTGAAGGTTCTCGGTGCAGCGAATGCGGGAGCATAAAAGGGTTACACGACAATGAAGCACTGGATATTCTTGATGCCGTAAAAAAAAGAAGCAAAGGATTGGCTGCATTTGTCGAAAGTTTCAAAAAAACATATAACATTCCTGAACCCGTATTACAGGAAACAGATATTGATGATATCTTCAAGCATATAGGTTACCTTTTCAGAGAGCAGTTAAACAAACAGGAAATCAGGCTTGAAATCACGCGCGACAACAAGATCCAAAGTGTGATCGCCGACAGGAAACTGGTCGAACAGGTGCTTATCAACCTTGTTCTCAACTCCTGTGAAGCTTTAAAACCGGTTGAATCTCCCGTCATAAATCTATCTGCATACAGCAGCAACGGCAGGCAGGTAATAGAAGTCCGGGACAACGGTCACGGGATGGACACAGCTACGCTGGAAAAACTAGCATTACCCTTTTTCACCACAAGAGAAAAGGGAACGGGATCGGGACTCTTTTTCTCCCGGCAGGTAATGCGGCTTCACAATGGCGATCTGATAATCATTTCAGAAAAAGACCGGGGAACAACCGTCAGGCTGATGTTTTGACGGTCACTCCCTGTGAACCATCAAGGCCGTTGCCGGTGCCGTAACAGAAAAGAAACGCCGGTAATCAATCCCTGTGAACTGTCATCGCCGCCGCCTGAGCGGCCGGCATGATAAGAAGGTCATGTATGCTTACATGCGGCGGGCGGTTGATCATAAAAAGGACAGCCTCAGCAACATCCCTGCCTGTGAGCGGCTTCATTCCCATGTATGGCTGCTTAGCCCTTTCACTGTCGCCCTTGAACCTTACCAGCGAAAACTCCGTCTCTACAAGTCCGGGAGAAACGGTAGACACCTTTATCCCGTGCTTCAGCATGTCAATCCGCATTCCGCGCGAAAGCGCCTCAACGGCATGCTTGGTAGCCGAATAGACATTGCCCCTCTCATACATCTCCCTGCCGGCTATGCTGCCTACATTGACTATTTGCCCGGAGCCCCGGGCTATCATTCCAGGCGCCACCTTCCTTGTCATGTATAGCAGCCCCTTAAGGTTGGTATCGATCATCTGTTCCCAATCATCGCTATCTGCTTCATGAAAATAGTCCATACCGGCTGCCAGACCGGCATTATTGACAAGAACCCCTATATCCTCCCATCGTGAAGGCAGGTGATCAATGGCGTTTTCAACCTCACTGCGGTTACGGATGTCAAAACAGAGAGTATGTACATCGGTCAGCTTTCCAAGCCGGACTTTCAGCTCTTTAAGCCTCTCCTCCCTCCTGCCGGTAATAATGAGGCGGTATCCGTTCTCTGCGAGCAACAGGGCGGTGGCCTCACCAATTCCAGCTGTCGCACCGGTTATCAATACTATTTCCTTATCCATATTGAAAAGAGTTTAAATTAAATTGATTCTTTCCATAAAAAGCTTGTTATTTATGATGATAAAACTAGTGGATTTTTTTAAACCTCCCATTCACAATGAACAGATTATTTGTAATTCCTGTTGCACTGGGAATGATCTCATGCACCGGCGGCAAAAAAGATCTCCCCCCTCCCAACATATTGTGGATCACGCATGAGGACCTGAGCCCTATTTACGGCTGCTATGGCGATGATTATGCCCGTACCCCGAATATCGATCATCTCGCCGAGTCAGGTTACCGGTTCACAAACGCATTTTCAAATGCACCCATAAGCGCCCCTGCACGCTCCACCCTGATCACCGGAATGTATGCCACCTCACTCGGAACACAGCACCTGAGGTCTGAAATACCGGTCCCGCCCGGCATGAAGATCCTGCCTGAAGTTCTAAGGGAGGCAGGATACTACACCACAAACAATGTAAAAACCGATTACAACTTTGATCATTCAGGAAGATGGGATGAGAGCAGCAATGAGGCCCACTGGAGAAACGGCCCGGAAGGAAACCCTTTCTTCAGTGTGTTCAACTTCATGATAACCCATGAGGGCCCTATCAATGCATTGCGAAGCTCCGACACCGAATCGCTTGATGTTCTGAGTGACCCTGACAAGGCGGAGCTCCCCCCATACCTGCCCGATAGCCCCAAAATGAGAGAAATATGGGCCCATATGTATGACCTTCTGGCGGTATTTGACCAGGGCGTGGGTGAACTGCTCGATCAGCTGAAGGAAGACGGACTTTACGAAAACACGATTGTTTTTGTGTTTTCAGATCACGGGCACGGACTTCCCGGGCACAAGCGATGGCTCAACAACGCGGGACTGCAGGTGCCGTTTGTCCTTCACGTTCCCGATAAATACAAACATCTGGCCGAAAACCTTACCGCACCCGTAACTGACCGGATGGTAGGCTTTGTCGATTTTGCACCCACTGTCATCACTCTGGCAGGCGCCGAAGTTCCCGAAATAATGGAAGGAAGAAATTTCCTGGGCGCAGGCACCGAACCGAAGGAATATATTTACGGTTACAGGGACAGGGCGGACGACTGCTACGAGGTTTCCCGCTCGGTTTATGACGGCAGGTACCTTTATGTAAGACATTTTATGCCGCAGCTGCCCTATTTCCAGCAGGCAGTAATATTCGGCCCGCAGAAAGAAGGCAGCTATGAGGAGATCCACCGGCTGCGGAACCTGGGACTGCTGCCGGAAGGAACCCGTCGGATGTTTGAAAGAAAACCCGCGGAGGAGCTGTTCGACCTTCAAAACGACCGCTGGGAAGAGAACAATTTAATAGATGATCCCGGACTGGAGGAACTGGTTGGCCACCTTCGCGGAAAACTAAATACATGGATGCTGGATTATCATGATACCGGACTGATGACCGAAGGGGAGATGATGATCAGGGCATATGAAAACAATACCAGCGTCTATGAAATGGCAAGGGAATACTCCCGCGGTGACATGCAGAAAATACTGGAAGCAGCCCAAATGGTGGGCAAAGCAGATGACCCTGCCGGACTTGAGTCTTTTTTTACAGCCGGCGACAGCTTCGTCCGTTTCTGGGCGCTTGTTGCCCTTGATGCTTTTGAGGGAGATATATCTTCAGTTGATCACCTCCTGGAAGACCTGCTGCATGATCCTTCACCCGATGTGGCCGTTAAAGCGGCGGAGATCTCAATAAAGAGGTACGGCAGTAAGGAAGCCTACCGTGTACTCGAAGAGGTTCTCGGCCATGAATATGAGCCGGTGGTACTGCAGGCGGCCATAAGCGTGAGGCAGCTTGAAGAAAAGGCAGAACCGCTCTTGCCTGCCATAGAAAACAGGATAATGCCTAAATACTCGGGAAATGTATGGGGAAGGTACCGGACCTGGAGCTACCCGATGTTCATCGGGATGGCGCTGGATCAGGCCATGATCAATTGCGGTATAGATGTGGAGGTTCAGCGCTGAACCGGCTCATGGCTCCACATGATCAATAACACTAAAAACCAACCCATTAAATATTACATCATGTTCAAAAAAACTACATTACTACTTATTATTCTGGCGCTGGCCTGCCAGAAAGCTGTTTCCCAGAATATCATCTGGGATGAAACCCCTGAACAGAGAAAAGAGCGAATGCAATGGTGGACAAACGACCGGTTCGGCATGTTCATCCACTGGGGAATATATGCTTTGCCTGCAAGACACGAATGGGTCAAGCAACGGGAAAGGTTGACAAATGAAGATTACCAGAAGTATTTCGACAATTTCAATCCCGATCTTTACGATCCTGCCGAATGGGCAAGAATGGCAAAGGATGCCGGAATGAAATATGTAGTACTGACAGCCAAGCACCATGACGGATTCTGCCTTTTCGAGTCCGATTACACCGATTACCATGCCGGCAACACCCCTTACGGCAAAGACCTGATAAGGGAGTATGTCGATGCATTCAGGGCCGAAGGGATGGGTGTGGGTTTTTATTATTCGCTGATTGACTGGCATCACCCTCATTTTACGATCGACAGGGTCCATCCGCAACGCACCACCTCAGCAGAGGAGTATGAAAGAATGAACAGGGGGCGGGATATGGCTATTTACAGGGAATATATGAAAAACCAGGTTCGCGAACTATTAACCAATTACGGAAAAATAGACATCATCTGGCTCGACTTCTCATATCCCGGCGAATTCGGGAAAGGCCGCGAGGAGTGGGGCTCGGTAGAGCTGCTAAAGATGGTACGGGAGCTCCAGCCGCACATACTTGTCAACAACCGCCTGGACCTGATGGAATACAGGGACGGCTGGGATTTTGTCACCCCCGAACAGTTCAAGGTGCAGAGCTGGCCCGAGATAGACGGCGAGAAGATCCCCTGGGAGACATGCCAGACCTTCTCCGGGAGCTGGGGCTACTACCGTGATGAACATACATGGAAAGACAACAAACAATTGCTTGTGCTGCTGATCGAAAGCGTGAGCAAGGGGGGCAACGTGCTCCTTAATGTTGGGCCGACGGCGCGGGGAACGATCGACTACCGTGCAGAAGAGGCGCTTGCAAAAATGGGAGAATGGATGAAGTACAACAGCCGCTCGATATACGGCTGCACCCAGGCTCCTGAAGAGTTTGAGGTGCCCGAGCATTCGCTGCTTACCTATAACCCTGAAACCAACAGGCTTTATGTACACCTTATAGACTATCCGATCACCAATTTCCTGCTGCCGGGAATGAAGGGCAGGGTCAGATACGCCCAATTCCTGCATGATGCATCGGAGGTATTGATGACAGAGCCTTACGGCCACCAGAGAGTGGGCGATATTGCCACCGAAGCGGACCTTAACCTTCGCCTTCCGGTAAACAAACCGAATGTTGAGATCCCGGTCATCGAACTGTTTTTGTACGATTAAATGCCGGCCGGCTCTCAGGCTGCCCGGAAAAATCTATCCCTGTTCCCGGGCCGTTTCTTATGACATAATTACCCTTACGGGGAATAAAACGCACAGGATCCGGGTTAGAAGTCCCGGCCAACAAAAAAAATTACATAAAATCCGCCTTCAGCAGTCAAAAAAACATGAGCCTACTAAAAAACAACCTTGTACAGATCCTTCCGCTTTCCATTCTCGCCGCCTCCTGTTCAACTTCGGAGGAGGCACCGGCCGATCTCCGGCCCAACATCGTTATGATCGTATCAGACGATCACGGCACCGATGATCTCGGTTGCTACGGAAATACTGCCATCAAAACTCCGAATCTTGATGCCCTTGCCGCTGAAGGAATAAGGTTTACAAATGCCTACTGCACCTCGGCATCATGCAGTGCAAGCCGGTCGGTCATACTTACGGGGCTCTATAATCATGCCACCGGTCAGTACGGCCACGAACACTCTTTTCACCATTTCAGCACATTTGAAAACGTTAGGAGCCTCCCCGTTATCCTGGCAGATAACGGATATCGGACCGGTAGGGTGGGAAAGTACCACATTGCCCCTGAATCGGTTTATTTTTTCGAAGATGTCATTCCCGGGAACCAGCGCAATCCACACGAGATGGCGGTAAACAGCCGGGAATTCCTTAGCGGAAACCGGGATAAACCTTTTTTCCTGTATTTCTGCACCAGCGACCCCCACAGGGGCGGCGGCGTGGTTGAGGATGATCCTTACAGGCCCGACAGGTTCGGGAACAGGGATCAGGGCTACGAAGGTATAACCGAGACCTTTTTCACCCCTGATGAAGTGGAAGTTCCCTGGTACCTGCCCGATACCCCGGCAACCCGGGCAGAGCTGGCACAGTATTACCAGTCCGTCGCCCGCATGGACCAGGGCATAGGAACACTGTTTGATATCCTTAAGGAAGAAGGGTTATGGGATAATACGGTAGTGATGTATTTTTCAGATAACGGGATTGCCTTTCACGGGGCCAAGACCAACCTGTATGATCCAGCCATGCGGCTGCCGTTCATTGTTAAGATGCCTGATGGCAAGAATGGCGGACGGGTGACAGATGCCATGGTAACCTGGGCCGATCTTACACCAACGATCCTCGATATGGCAGGGGCGCTTGAAAATGAGCTGGAATACAGACAGAACCTGCCCCGGGAACCGTCATGGGCCGTACCTGCACACCATGATGATTTCCATGGCAGAACCTTCCTGCCGGTGCTCAATGACCCTGATACCGAAGGATATGATGAGATATTTGCCTCACATACATTTCATGAAATAACCATGTACTACCCGATGAGGGTTGTCGAAAACAGGGAGTTCAAGCTGATATGGAATATTGCAAGCGGACTCTCCTACCCTCATGCCAGTGACCTTTGGGAATCATCAACATGGCGATACATAATTGATTCTGGTGCTGAAAACTACGGCCCCCGGCCTGTAGCCAATTACCTTGAGCGGCCCCCGTTTGAGCTCTTCAATATGTCTGATGATCCCCACGAAACGATTAACCTGGCCTTTAACCCGGCCTATGCCGCAATTCTGGAAGAGATGAAGGAAAGAATAAAATATTACCAGGAGAGGACGGGCGACCCCTGGATAAACAAATGGATCCATGAATAGCAAAACTCCGGAGATCGACAAAACCAATTAAACCCCTTTACGAATTTAATTCACCACCATGCTGATAAAAAACAAACAAGCATCTGCCCTTGCAAAGTCCATCGGATTTTGCTCCGTTGGTATTATGGCGGCCTGCGGTAACCAACACGAAGAACCACTCCGCCCCAACATTATCTTTATAATGAGCGACGATCATGCCTGGCAGGCAGTAAGTGCATATAATGAAAGACTCCAGTATGTTGCCCCGACACCTAACATTGATCGTATAGCACAGGATGGGATGCGTTTTGACCGCTGCCTTGTTACCAACTCCATTTGCGGTCCTTCCCGTGCTGCCATACTTACCGGCAAGTACAGCCACCTCAACGGCATGGTCGGCAATGTATATAGGTCGGGAGATTTCGACGGAAGTCAGCAGACATTCCCGAAGCTTCTCCGGGATGTTGGTTATCAGACTGCCATGATAGGCAAGTGGCATCTTGGTTCAGAACCGACAGGGTTCGACCACTGGGATATACTTCCCGGCCAGGGGCATTATTACAATCCCACCTTCATTAACAAGGAGGGCCGCTATGATGTACATGGTTATGTAAGCGATATCATAACCGACAAAACCATTGAATGGCTTAAGGGCCAGGTGAATAACCCCGGGCCCTTTATGGTTATGATGCACCACAAGGCACCTCACCGTGAGTGGGAACCGGGTCCGAAATATCTCAACCGTTTCCAGGGTGTTGATTTTCCCGAGCCTTTCAATCTTTTTGACGACTATTCGGGAATGGGTGCTGCGGCC
>REEN01000040.1 GCA_007695015.1 Marinilabiliales bacterium | reverse complement strand
ACAGGATAAATGTACACCATATTTTAAATAGCTTCAAATTTCCTGCCAAAAACATCATTGTTATGTATCACTTTCATTATCAGCAGTATTTGTATCCGGCAGAATGTCAATTATCTCATCTTTTTCCTCATCCTCCTGGTAATTTTTTCCAACAATTGCAACAGATGCAACGGTCTCCCCTTCACGGAGGTTGATCAGCCTGACTCCCTGGGTTGTTCTGCCTGTAGTCCGGATCTTGCTTACCTCCAGTCTGATGGTTGTACCTGATTTGGTTATAACCATCAGATCATCAGCATCTGTAACACCCTTGATGTTGATAAGCTGGCTTGTTTTTTTGGTTATGTTCATGGTTTTAACACCCTTGCCGCCCCTGTTTGTAATCCGGTAATCACCTATTAATGATCGCTTTCCATAACCGGTTTCAGAAACGACAAGCACATCCTGGCTGCCGTTATCAACACAGATCATTCCTACAACGCGGTCATCCTCACCGGCAAGTGTAATGCCCCTTACACCACTTGCAGTTCGGCCCATAGGCCTTACATAAGATTCGGGGAATCTGATTGCTCTTCCTGAACGCACAGCCAGAACTACTTCAGAGTTACCACCTGTAAGTCTTGCTTCAATGAGATAGTCCCCTTCCCTGATATTGATGGCGTTAATTCCGTTTGCCCTGGGTCGTGAATATGCCTCGACAGATGTTTTCTTGATTACGCCCCGGGCTGTACACAGTAATATATAGTTGTTCTTAATAAACTCACTATCAGTGAGATTTTTTACGTTAATGAAAGCTCTGATTTTATCATCGGGCTCTATGTTAATTATATTCTGTATGGCGCGTCCTTTTGATGTTTTTGCCCCTTCGGGTATTTCCCATACTTTCAGCCAGTAACATTTCCCTTTCTCAGTGAAGAACAGCATTGTGTTGTGCATTGTTGCCACGAAAAGGTGTTCCAGGAAATCCTCTTCACGGGTACTGCTTCCTCTTGCACCAACCCCTCCCCGCTTCTGTGTACGGTAATCTGTAAGGGCCGTCCTTTTGATATAGCCAAGATGCGATATGGTTATAACGACCTCATCATCAGCATAGAAGTCCTCCGGATTGAATTCGCCTTCGTCAGGGACTATTTCGGTTCTCCTGTCGTCGCCGTATTTTTCTTTTATTTCCAGTAATTCATCTTTAATAATCTGCATTCTTAGCTCCTCACTGGCAAGTACACTCCTTAAATAATCAATGAGTTTCATCAGCCCCTGGTACTCTTCACGCACTTTATCCCTCTCCAGTCCGGTAAGTCTCTGAAGTCTCATATCGAGAATTGCTTTTGCCTGTACTTCAGTGAGGCCAAAGCGTTTTATTAATCCCTGCTTTGCTTCTTCAGGTGTTTTAGAAGCTCTGATAAGGCTGATTACCTCATCAAGATTATCAAGAGCAATAAGCACACCTTCAAGAATATGCGCCTTTTTCTCACTCTGCTCCAGGTCATATTGGGTACGGCGAACCACAACTTCATGCCGGTGTTTGACAAAATATGAGATCACCTGTTTAAGATTGAGTATTCTAGGGCGACCGTTTACAAGTGCTATATTATTAACATTGAAACTTGTCTGCAGCTGTGTATACTTAAACAAATTGTTTAATACAACATTTGCAACTGCTTCTTTTTTAAGAATTATGACAATCCTCATACCTTTACGGTCGGACTCATCATTAATATATGATATGCCTTCGAGCTTTTTATCATTTATCAGCTCGGCAGTTTTTCTGATAAGTTCGGCCTTATTGACCATATAGGGTATCTCGGTTATTATGATCTTACCCCTTCCAGTCTCGGTTGTTTCAATTTCTGCCCTTGCCCTGACAACTATCCTTCCCTTGCCTGTCTCATATGCATCCCTGATACCCTGCACACCATATATTATAGCTCCTGTCGGAAAATCAGGCCCCTTGATATGATGCATCAGGGCGGAAATCTCTATTTCAGGGTTGTCAATGTATTCAGAAATTGCGTCAACCGCTTCAATCAGGTTATGGGGAGGCATGTTTGTAGCCATTCCGACTGCTATACCTGATGCACCGTTTACCAGAAGTGTTGGTATCCTGGTCGGGAGCACGGTAGGCTCCTCAAGTGTATCATCAAAATTGAGTCTGAAGTCAACTGTATTCTTTTCAAGGTCGGACAATGTCTCTTCGGCTATTTTCCTGAGCCTTGCTTCTGTATACCTCATTGCAGCAGGACTGTCGCCATCTACCGATCCAAAGTTACCCTGTCCGTCTACCAGCGGGTACCTCAACGACCAGGTCTGAGCCATCCTGACCATCGCTTCATATACTGAAGAATCACCGTGGGGGTGATACTTACCCAGCACCTCTCCCACTATCCTGGCTGATTTCTTATGTCCCCTGTTGGACATTATCCCGAGCTCAGACATTCCGAAAAGAACACGTCTGTGCACCGGCTTAAGTCCGTCCCGCACATCGGGCAGAGCCCTTGAAACTATTACCGACATTGAATAATCAATGTAGGCGGATTTCATCTCCTCTTCAATATTGACCTTTAGCAGTCTTTCTCCTTCTGACATAGCACTTTAATAATATTATTCCTGTTTATTGCCGCTATTATAAACATTATTTCAGGAACACTGTTTAACACAGTGATGGTTAAGCCTGATTTTGTTCATATTTTCTGATAATCCGGGCGCTAATTTAGCCATAAAATGTGTAAAATTGTTCTGAAAAAACTCATAATTATCAACATCCTTTTCTTTATTTTTTAATTATTAACTTTGCGATGTTGGTTTTTTAAAATTACGACTACGATTTATATGGATGCAAAATTCTCACAGAGGGTAAAAGATGTATTGTCATATAGCAGGGAGGAAGCTATAAGGCTGGGCAACAGAAACATAAGTTCGGAGCATATTTTCCTTGGTATCTTGCGTGACGGAGAGGGGCTGGCCATTGACATACTTGTGTCCATGGGGCTGAATCTTGCTGCCATCAGGAAAACCGTGGAGGATCACCTGAGGTCAGCCACAGAGCTGACCCCTGCCGAAATGGAGAATGTTCCCCTGCTGAAGACAGCAGAGAGGGTGCTCAAGCTTGTTTACCTTGAAGCCCGGTCGTTGAAGAGTGATACCATCGACACAGGCCATCTTATACTCGCTATACTTAAGGATGAGACAAACCTTATTACTCAGTTGCTTGAAGCTGAAAATATAGATTATTTCGTATTCAAGGATGAATTTGACCAGAAGCAGCGTGAAGCAAGGGCGGAATTTCCGGGAGATGAAGATGACGAGGCAAAGGGGCCGTTCGGTAGCGGAAAACAGCCGCAAAGTCCCGGCAGCAAATCAGGATCGGAAACTCCTGTGCTGGACAACTTTGGCATAGACCTGACCAAGGCCGCTGAAGAGAACCGTCTTGATCCGATTGTCGGCAGGCAGAATGAGATTGAGAGGCTTGCACAGATATTAAGCAGACGCAAGAAGAACAACCCAATACTTATTGGGGATCCCGGCGTTGGAAAATCAGCTATTGTTGAGGGGCTTGCACTGAGAATTGTCCAGAAAAAGGTTTCCAGGGTCCTTTTCGGTAAACGGGTGGTTACCCTGGATCTCGCCTCGATAGTTGCCGGAACGAAGTACCGCGGACAGTTCGAAGAGAGAATCAAGGCTATACTCAATGAACTAGCCAAAACAAACCAGATCATCCTTTTCATTGACGAGATACACACCATAGTGGGTGCCGGTGGTGCCACAGGTTCTCTGGATGCGGCAAACATGCTGAAGCCTGCTCTTGCCCGTGGCGATATTCAGTGTATAGGCGCAACAACTCTTGATGAATACAGGCAGCACATTGAAAAGGACGGAGCCCTGGAGCGCCGTTTTCAGAAAATAATGGTAGAGCCTACCACACCGGATGAGACAATTGAGATACTTAATAATATAAAGGAAAGATACGAGGACCATCACAATGTTTATTATACACCTGAAGCCATTCAGGCATGTGTGAGCCTGACAGGCAGGTATATATCTGACAGGCACCTGCCGGACAAGGCAATTGATGCACTTGACGAGTCCGGGTCAAGGGTCCATATATCCAATATTGTGGTGCCTGAGAGGATACTGGAACTTGAAAACCTGATAGATAATACACGTCAGGAAAAAGTCAAGGCAGTAAAGAACCAGAATTTTGAGCTTGCCGCAAGGCAACGTGACAAGGAGAAGGAATTACTTGACCTTCTTGAGAGCGAAAAGCAGAACTGGGAAAAAGAGTTGTCGCGTAACCGGCAGCTAGTTGATGACGACAAGGTGGCAGAAGTGGTAGCCATGATGACAGGTGTGCCAGTGCAGAGGGTTGCCCAGGCCGAAGGCGTAAGGCTGCTAAATATGGGTAAAGAGCTTAAAGGTAGGGTTGTCGGGCAGGATGAGGCAATTAACAATATTGTTAAATCAATACAGCGGAACAGGGCCGGGCTGAAAGACCCCAACAAACCGATAGGATCCTTTTTCTTCCTGGGTCCCACCGGCGTTGGTAAAACCCAGCTTGCAAAGATTCTTGCCGAGTACCTGTTCGAAAGTGCCAACAACCTGGTCAGGATCGACATGAGTGAATATATGGAAAAGTTTTCCGTATCCAGGCTGGTTGGAGCGCCCCCGGGATATATCGGCTATGAGGAGGGCGGGCAACTTACTGAAAAGGTGCGCAGGCATCCCTATTCAGTTGTTCTGTTCGACGAGATAGAGAAGGCTCATCCTGATGTTTTCAATATTCTGCTCCAGGTTCTTGATGAAGGACAGCTGACTGACAGCCTGGGCAGGAAGGTGGATTTCAAAAATACCATCATCATTATGACATCCAATATCGGCACCCGCCAGATAAAGGATTTCGGACAGGGGATCGGCTTTTCAACAAGCGCAAGGGAGGCGTCCTCCAACGAGCATATGAAAAGCATCATACACAAGGCTCTAAAAAAGGCGTTTGCCCCCGAATTTCTAAACAGGGTAGACGATGTTATTACTTTTAACCATCTGGGCAAGGAAGATATTCACAAGATCATAGACATTGAGCTTGAAGGACTTTTTGAGAGGATGGAAAACCTCGGGTATCATGTCAAGATCTCGGCATCTGCAAAGGATTTTGTTGCCGAAAAGGGCTATGATATCCAGTTTGGAGCCAGACCGCTGAAAAGGGCCATTCAGAAATACCTTGAAGACCCTCTTGCTGAGGTAATAATTAAATCTGAGCTTAAAGAAGGTGATGTTCTGCTTGTGGGTTATACCAAAAAAACAGAGAGCATAAAAATTACTGTTGAAAACAAAAAGAAACAGGAAACCGGCGAGAAAAAGAAAAAACAGGATCATTAAATGCCGCAAGCGTCCCTGAACGGGGCGCTTTTTTGTTGAAGTCCCCCTGAAAACCTATTGATTATCCGGCTACAGCAGTGGCCGTGCATACAGATCAAACTCATCAGCACCGGTCACTTCTGCAAGGATAAAGCTTCCCGCAACGATGCTGCCGGTTTTCTCAATCAGCACCCCGTTATCAACCTCGGGTGAATCATGCTCGGTCCTGCCTTGAAAATATTTCTCATCTTCGCTATCAATCAATACTTTTATGTGCCTGCCGATATAAGATGAGTTGATTTCTGTTGATATCTCCTGCTGAATTTCCATTATCTCTTCTGCCCTGCGTTCCTTTTCAGCCAACGGTATGCTATCCTCCAGATTATTGTATGCCCACGTTCCCTCTTCGTGAGAATAGGGAAATACTCCCAGTCTTTCAAAACGGACACTGCGTACAAAATTCTTGAGGTCCTCAAAGTCCCTCCCGCTTTCGCCGGGATGGCCTGTAAGCAGTGTTGTGCGAAGTGCGATGCCGGGCACCTTGTTCCTGATCTTTTTAATAAGTCCGAGTGTCTTTCTGCCTGATATTCCACGTCTCATTTTTTTCAGCACATTGTCTGATATATGTTGCAGCGGAATATCAAGATAACGGCATATTTTAGATCCGGAGGCCATTATTTCCAGCACATCATCAGGGAATCCGGCCGGGTAGGCATAGTGGAGCCTGATCCATTCAATGCCGTTAATCTCCTGCAACTGCAAAAGCAGGTCACCCAGCCGCGGTTCTCCGTAAAGGTCAGTACCGTAGGATGTAAGGTCCTGCGCAATCAGAACAAGCTCCTTTACTCCCTTTTCTGAAAGCATTTTGGTTTCATCAACAAGACTCTCTATTCTGCGGGATAAATGACGGCCCCTTATTGAGGGAATAGTGCAGAAAGAACATTTCCTGTCACATCCTTCGGAGATCTTCAGGTATGCATAATGTGAAGGGGTTGAAAGCAGGCGGGCAGCAGGGGAACATCCGGAATCGGAAAGTTTCAGTTCACGCTTAAGTCCCTCAAGAGGGTCCACTCCCAGGATCAGATCAGCTTCCGGGATCTCTTCAGCAAGCTCATCTTTATACCTTTCAGATAAACATCCTGTAACGAATAGTTTTCCGATCTCTCCTTTCTCCCTGGCACGGGCATACTGAAGGATCATATCGACGGACTCCTGCCTGGCGTCATGAATAAAACCGCAGGTATTTATGATCACAGCATCGTAACCGGCTCCGCTGCCATCAAAATCAACCTTCCAGCCGGAAGCAGAGAATTGTGCCATCAGAAACTCTGAATCAACCAGGTTCTTGGAGCAGCCCATGGTGATCATGTTAACACGCCTGAAATTTTTTACAGGAGACATTCAGTAAACCAAAATAAAAAATTCTATTCGAAAAGTGAAGATACGAACTTTACCCTGTCAAACCTTAGAAGATCGTCGATCCCCTCTCCCATTCCGATGTATTTGACAGGTATCCTGAACTGGTCGGAAACACCTATAACCACACCGCCTTTGGCAGTGCCGTCAAGTTTCGTAAGGGCAATCGCATTAACCTCGGTCGCAGCAATGAACTGTCTTGCCTGCTCAAATGCATTCTGTCCGGTAGATCCGTCCAGGATGAGCAGTACCTCATGTGGCGCAGAGGGTATCACCTTCTGCATCACCTTCCTTACCTTGGTGAGTTCGTTCATAAGGTTGGCTTTGTTGTGCAGCCTTCCGGCTGTATCTATAATTGCCACATCGGCTTTACCGGCTTTGGCTGATGCAAGTGTGTCATAAGCAACCGATGCCGGGTCGGCTCCGGTTTTCTGCTTGACTATATCAACTCCCGTCCGTTCTGCCCATATCTCAAGCTGCTCAATGGCAGCGGCCCTGAAAGTGTCGGCAGCGCCCAGCACCACCTTCTTGCCGGCACTCTTAAAACGATGTGCCAGCTTTCCAATTGTAGTAGTTTTACCAACACCGTTAACACCAACGACCATAATAACATAAGGCCCGTCATCTGCAGTGTTGGTTAATTTATCTTCAGTATCGCCGTTATTTTCCCCGAGAAGGGAAATAATCTCCTCTTTCAGGATGCTGTTCAGCTCGTCTGTTCCAAGGAACTTGTCTTTTGCCACGCGGGATGATATTTTATCTATTATCCTGATAGTAGTATCAACTCCCACATCAGAAGAGATAAGCACCTCTTCAAGATTGTCAAGTACGGCATCATCAATACGCGACTTTCCGACAACCGCCCTGGAAAGCTTTTTGAATACAGACTCCCTTGTTTTCTCCAGACCCCGCTCAAGAGTATCTTCCCCGCCTGCGGCTCCGGCCGGTGTCTCCTTTTTATCTTTCCTACCCTGAAATATCCTGAAGGCAGCCATAATGTTTGTTTTTAGAATAAAAAAAGCCTTCTTTTTGCAAAAAGAAAGCTTGTGCAGATCCCTAAGAATAATGTAAGGAGCTTATTTCTTGAAAAAATTGTCGGTAAATTCCTTACTTACAATATCTTCCTTAAAGGTATAGGATCCTGACTTTTCAGATTTGACCATCTTCACAACCTTAACCAGGTTCCTTGAGTCAGCCTTTTTCAGACTAGCAACAACTTTCTTTGCCATAGTGTATTATCTTTATTTGATTTCGCGGTGAACCGTCATTTTTTTGAGAATGGGGTTATACTTCTTCAGCTCCATCCTCTCAGGTGTATTTTTCTTGTTTTTGGTTGAGATGTATCTGGAAGTTCCGGGCATTCCGCTCTCTTTGTGCTCGGTACACTCCAGTATGATCTGAACCCTGTTACCCTTTTTAGCCATGATACAATATGATTAATAAACGTTAATATATCCGTTGCTTTTGGCATCCTGAAGTACTGTATGCAACCCCTTCTTATTGATAAGCCTGATACCTGAAGCCGAAACGCGCAGCGTTACCCACCTGTCCTCTTCCTGGTAGTAAAACTTCTTGGTAAAGAGATTGGGATGGAATTTACGCTTGGTCCTCCTTTTCGAGTGGGAAACATTGTTCCCTACCATATGACGCTTCCCTGTTACCTGACAAACTCGTGACATTTCCTTGTTATTTATAACGTGATTTTTAACAGAGCGCAAAAGTCGGTATTTTTCCCGACTTAATCAAATATATTACTATTTATTTTTAGTTAAAGTCGCAAAAAGTTTTGAGTTTCGCTTTCGCGGAAAATAACGGTCAGGTTTTTGCCAGGATCATCTTCCTGAGCATATTCAGCGCTGTTACCGAAGCTCTCTGAATATTTCTTTGCCTGTTGTCGCCTAACATGTATAGTGCCGCATCTGTTGATCCGGAGCAGGATACAGCAATCCATGTTGTGCCTACAGGCTTTTCGGGTGTGCCGCCGGCAGGGCCGGCAATACCTGAGACGGCAATAGCGTAGGTGCTGTTGAACAGCAAGCGGGCGTTGACAGCCATGTCTTCAACTACCTGTTTACTTACAGCGCCGTAGGTATCTAATATATCGGGATTTATTGCCAATTGATCTTTCTTTATTTCGTTCGAGTATGCAATTATTCCACCCTTAAAATAGGCAGAGCTTCCGGGCACTCCGGTGATAAGCGATGCTATGGCTCCCCCGGTGCAGCTTTCAGCTACAGCTAGTGTTTCACCCCTGTCTGTTAACAACTTGCCTGTGGTCGTCTCAAGTGTTTCTTCATCATACCCTACTATAAGCTGCGGAATAATCTCCCTGAGTTTGTCCACCTCACTTTCAACTGTTGCCCTTAAAATTTCCGGATCTTCGCCAACTCCCCCGATCTTAAGCCTGATGATGCCCGGAGAAGGATAATACGCCAGGCTGATGCCGGCCGGCAACTGTTCTTCAAACCCGGAAAGTATCTCGGCCAGGTGAGCCTCAAAGCTTCCCTGTGTTATTATGGTCCTGTAGCAGGACGGCGGAAATGTTAACTGGCTTTGCAACCGGGGGATCACCTGTGTAGTGACGAGGTCTTTCATCTCAAACGGAACGCCGGGAAGGCTTATATATATGGTATCTCCCTTCTCAAACCAGAGTCCCGGTGCCGTGCCCAGGGCATTATGCAGTGGAATTGCAGAGCCAGGTATTTCAGCCTGTTTCCGGTTATTCTCGTTTACTTTACAGTTCCTGCCGGCCAGAAGCACTTTTATGTGTTTAAACACCTCTTCACTGAATACCAGCTTTGTGTCAAAAAACTCGCAAAGAGCGGGTTTCGTAACATCATCGCTTGTGGGGCCAAGTCCCCCGGTCATTATTACCAGGCCTGCCCTCTCCCCTGCCTCATGTAATATTTTAAGGATCTCCTCCCGCGTATCGCCTACAGAGGTGATCCTCACGGTTATTGCTCCGATCTGGTCAAGCTGGCTTGCCAGCCATGCTGAATTAGTGTCGATGGTTCTTCCGGAAAGCAATTCGTTACCTATTGTTATAAGCTCAGCTTTATCATTTAATGCCATTAATCTACAGATTGCGCAGTTTCGTAAAAAGTTTATAAAAATTAGGGTCAAATTTACAACCGCAATATTAATATTTCTTAAATTTAGTGCATATTTAATTATACTGGCTTTTAAAACATCACTCAATTCTTACTGTCATGATAAAATATCCAAGATTAGTTATGTTGATGGCTGCAATCTCTTTGGCCATGGCTTCTTCCGGGCAGGAAATCATTCGCTCCACCCTCAGTTCTGCTGGCTCCTCCGCATATAACGGGGGACTTTTTATAAGGCAGACCTTCGGTCAGCCACCCGCCACCCTTGTTTTTACCACCGAATTCGGCATTTTAAGACAGGGATTCCAGCAGTCCGTCGATATACCGCCTGTTACATATGCTCCCATGCCCGATGAGCTAAAGCCTGGTGAGCTATATTTCAGGATGTATCCCAATCCTGCAAGGGATCATGTATACATTGACCTTGTTGATGAGGCTGATAACCCGGAGCTGATCATTACCGACATGTACGGTAAAAGGGTGTATCACCGGACTGGCCTTTCCGGCCCTTCGGTATCTGTCACCCTGCAGCAGTTCACTTCAGGCATATATTTTATTACCGTAACCGATCAGAGCAGAAGAGGTACTCAGAAACTGATAGTGTTGTAATTTAAGTATTCAATAAAGTATTTTCAGGTTAATACAGATAATCCTAAATCCATTAATGATATGAGAACATTTACACTGGCAATCTTATGTTCTGTGCTTTTTTATCTTCCTTCCTCTGCCCAGGTGGCAGATGGTATTAATTACCAGGCTATTGCCCTTGACGAGACAGGCAACC
>REEN01000039.1 GCA_007695015.1 Marinilabiliales bacterium | reverse complement strand
TATCGTATGCCTGTCATGCTGAGGGATAGTACAATAAAAAATGACAACGCATATGTGTTTGTCTGCCCGCCAAGCATCCTGTAGACGACAAACCCCCCGGCAAATGACATCAGAAATATTGCCAGGAATGTCTTGAATCCTACAAGTGTTGATGCAAGAAAAACGACCTTGTCAGTAAACAAAACCAATGAACCCAGAAGCATTGCAAGTGTAAGGTATGCGACCAGGCTGTAACGGTTAAGATAGAAGAAATTATGGACCTCAAGCTGAATGTTTGAATTAAATATAAGTCCGGAAAATATGTAATGAAAAAGAAACATGAATCCTGAAAGAAACAGGGAGAGGGCAATAACCCACGTCAGGCTCCTGGCTCTGGATGGTCTGGTTTCCCTGTCAATAATACTGAAATGAGAAGTAAAGAAAATAGATATAAAAAATATCAGGGCAGTATTCACCAGAAG
This sequence comes from Marinilabiliales bacterium, assembly GCA_007695015.1. Classification (NCBI taxonomy): domain Bacteria; kingdom Pseudomonadati; phylum Bacteroidota; class Bacteroidia; order Marinilabiliales; species Marinilabiliales bacterium. The sequence goes on along the minus strand of REEN01000039.1, from coordinate 41,056 downwards.
ATCTCCAAGGGAAGGAAACAGGGAAGACTTTGCATACAGGTGGGGCTGAAAGATTGAGAACTCCCTGAAGAGTTGCGGAAATCCCGTTTCAAGCATTCCAAGTCTCAGTGTCACTAAAACAATTATGGTCAGCAAAAGCAACGAGTTTTTTGATGCATTTGAAACTGATCTCCTGCGGCTGAAGCTTTTGTGGAGAAAGAGAAATAATAATATGATGCCTGCTGAATAAAGGCAGCATGAGATGATTGCGAATGTATTGGCATGAGGTGGAGAGGAGGGCGGGGAAATGGAGAACAGAAAATCTCCTGAAGGGGAATAAACGGGATGTCCGTCCTCTTTTTTCTTACTCAGTTCAGCTTCGGGATAAATTCTGAAATCATCATGAAAGTCATTTACAAGGAATTCATTCTCAAAAATATAATCATGCCGGATCAATATCAGCCCCAGGAGATTGATGGTGTCATTCAATTGATGCCTGATCACCACATACCAGCCGTTTCCTGGATTAACCAGCTCATTCTGCTTCCATTCGGGTACCCGGTTAAGGTCAACAGGAAGGACATTGCTGTTCCAGAAAACAAGATTTCCCTCCCTGTAACCAAGTATTACCAGCCCGTCATTACGGTATACCCCATAATACTCTTCAGCATATTCGCTAATAAACCGGTCCGGATTGCCTGAATTCATTCTTTGCCCTGCAGTTTCCAGGATTTCTGTTGCCGTCCTGAATTTGGCATCCAGTACTGACTGGAAATGTTTGGAATTGATCCGTTTTTCATCCAGGACGTGCCTGTTGATATCAATTACAGTACCACAGGCAATAAGCAGCAACGCCAGGAGGAGCAGCCGGTAGTTTCGCAATATGTTTCCCGTTGTTTGCATCTGTTATGCACTTTTCCCGGATTTTTGTCACTGATGATGGTAGGGTTCTCCCCTTATTATTGTCATTGCCCTGTATATCTGTTCAACCAGGATCAGCCTTACCATCTGGTGTGTGAACGTCATATCCGACAGGGATATTACCCGGTCTGCCTTCTCAAAGGTTTTTTCCGGAAATCCCCAGGCTCCTCCTGTGTAAAAGACCAATTCTTTATAACCCGCAGTCATGGCTGATTCTATCAATTTTGAAAATTCGACAGAGTTGAACTTTTTACCCTTTTCGTCAAGTATCATCAGTAACGATGAACCCGGTTGCCGGACCGGTTCAGTCATAATCAGACTTCCTTTACGTGAGCGGCGCTTTTTGCCGGGTGTTTCAGCTATTTTGATTTCGACCGGAATGTAGTGCTTTAGACGGTCAATATAAATATCTATACCCTCGCTGATGTACTTTTCTTCAGTCCTGCCCGTAAAAACAAGGGTTATCTTCATTTTCTAAATGAGGTTGAAATTATTATATTGCAAATAATTTTTCACATTAACATTTCAGAATGAATGATTGGCTTATTTTTTGTTGTTATGTAAAGGTTACAAATATACAAGCTTTGTCTGATGACTTTTTAATTAACAGATTAATTCCTTGAGAAATGTCAACTTTAAACAGGCCCCCCCTGGTTATTACCTTGTTTCTGCTGACTGCATTTCTAACCGGTGCAACCGTAACGCGTGAGCTTCCCGAAGGCATTGCAGAGGCTTTCAGCAAGGGACATTCGCGGAACCTTGCACGTCATTTCAATAATAATATTGAACTGGTTGTTCCGGATCACGAAGATGTATACAGCAAATCTCAGGCCGAACTTATACTCAGGGATTTCTTTTCCGAACATAAGCCGGTTAAATTTGAATATCTCCACAAGGGCGGCAAGGAAATATCAAGATATGGCATCGGCAGCCTGGAAACGGAAAAAGGCGATTTCAGGATATATTTTCTACTGAAGGTTACCGATGGAACGCCGCTTATACATCTCCTCAGGATTGAACGTGCAGAGGAATCTCCTTAAACAGGATTTCCTGCAGGCACAAAATCATACACCCGCTCCATTTTATGGATACGGGTGCTGTTTTTAAAAGGCTTCTTGAAGGTATGTCTGCACAAAAACTAATGTGCCTTGATTATTCAGTAAGTGAACTCAGTTATATGCTAATTCATTGATTGACGGGATTGTAATCTTCGAGTGCCTTCATCAGCTTTTTCCTGCTGAAGAATATTCTGCTCTTTACGGTCCCTATGTTCAGATCCATCTCTTCGGCGATCTCCTTGTACTTGTAGCCTGAAGTATGCATTTTGAATGGGATTTTAAACTCGTCATCAAGTTCTTCGACTTTTCTGTTGATCTCTTCGAGTGAGATGTTACCTTCAGGTTTTGAGTCGGCCGAATCGCCGGCTTTATTTAGAAAGTACAAATCTTTTGTGTTGTCAAACGTCGTATTCTGTTTTACAGCCTTCCTGTAATTATTTATGAAAGTGTTCTTCAAAATAGTGAATGTCCAGGCTTTTAAATTAGACTGGTCTGTAAATTGTTCCCTGTATGTTAATGCCTTTAGAAATGTTTCCTGAACAAGGTCCCTTGCATCTTCATGGTTGGATGTAAGGCTGTATGCAAACCTTTCAAGATTTTTCTCGAGGGTTACGAGCTGATGGTTGAATTCTATTGCAGTCATTGTTGTTCAGATTTTAGGTTATAAATGTTTAACAAATATAAGCACAAAATGAACAGTGTCCAAATGTTTTAATAAGAAAAAGTCTAAATAAATGTTAAATAAGCTGTAAATGACTGCATAAAAGTAAAATAGAATGATTTAAAATAACAATATGATTAATAGAAAACAAGAAAAAATGAACAAAGGTTTGGGCATGCGTATATCAGGGGCCCCTTATATCAGCTAATTGTTAAAGGGAAACCGGGGCAATATAAGTTTTACCGGCAAGCAATATTATCTTGCCCGGATGGGTAATGCGCGCTTGTAAGTGGCCAGGAGGGCTGATACTCTAGCGGATTGAGCCTATGTACTGCCTGAAATGGGTTACCGATTCAATTTTGACAAGATTTTGGGGAAGGCTCCCGTTTATTTTTGCCGTTTGCAGTCCGGTATACAAAATCCTGTGGTTCGGGAAGGACGATGACAGGTTCTGAAGATATTTTACAAGGTTTCCTTCAGTAATTCCTGTTGTGAAGGATGTGAGGAAATACTCCGCTTTCTGGATCTTTGTGATCTTCTCAAGATCATCAAAGGGAACGGCCTGTCCCAGATATATTACCTTAATGCCGTTCTTTTTCAGCAGATATGAGTAGAAAAGGAGCCCCAGCTCATGAAATTCACTTTCGTGAAGAAAAAGTATGAAGTTGACCGGATTGTCGCGTTGTACAGGCGCCTGGCCATCAATTGCAACGATCAGTTTCTGGCGGAGAAGATTTGATACAAAGTGTTCCTGGGCGGGATTGATAGATCCGGTTTGCCACAGCAACCCGATCTTTTCAAAAAACGGATGCATTAGTCGCACCAGGGTATCTTCAAAGCCTAGTTTTATTATAGTATCGTTCAGTATCTTGTCGAACTTCCACTCATCCAGTTCAAGCATTGATATAATCAGGTTCTCTATTTGCAATCCGGTGTCTGTGGATTCCCTTGATATGTGAATCACCTTATCTTTAAGCTCCTCCTCGTCCATCCGGGCAAGATGTGATATTTTCAATCCGTACCTGTTAAGTATGGAAATGTTGAGAAGTTTTTTAAGGTCATTGTCACTGTACAGCCTGATATTTGTATCTGTCCGGGCCGGAACCACTATACCATACCTTTTTTCCCATATTCTTATTGTATGGGCTTTTATTCCGGAAAGCTCCTCAAGGTCTTTTATTGAATAGCTGGCCATATATTCTTATTTGTTAATGTTTTTAGTTGTAAAAATGCACATATTCATGTTCCGGGTGAACGTTATCTGTTCTACGAACGCACAAAATGGGCAAGTAGCGGCTGGATATGAAGGTTTTTTTTTAGATCGCCGTGTATAACTATTAACAGTAACAAATAAAACAAAAAAAAGTTTTATTGCCGGGGTAACGGGGGCTATTTTTTCCTTATAATCATAAGTCCGTCCCTGACAGGCAATAACAGGTTCTCAACTCGGGTGTCATTTGCAATCTTCCTGTTGAACTCATACATGTAACGTGTAAATTCATCATTTATGAATTCGGGTTTGTAAACCTTGTTGTACCATAATACATTGTCGGCAATTATTATTCCGCCTTTTCTGACCTTCGGGAAAGCAAGGTCGTAATACCGGATATATTCCGATTTGTCACCGTCAATAAAAACCAGATCAAACGGCCCGGTCAGCGACGGAATTATTTCCAGTGCGTCGCCGGTATGCATTATTATACGGTTCTCAAGGCCCGTCTCCCTAATGTATTTCAATGCAAAATCCCTTATCTCATCATTTTTCTCGATAGTATGAAGCTCACCTGTTTCACCAAGTCCCCTTGCAAGGCATATGGCTGAGTACCCGGAGTAGGTGCCGATTTCCAGAATTCTTGACGGGGCGATCATAAGGCTGATCATTTCAAGGAGCTTTCCCTGGTAGTGCCCTGAGAGCATCTCAGGGTTAAGCAACTTCAGGTGTGTCTCCCTGTTAAGTCCTGAAAGCAACGGATCTTCAGGTGTTGAGTGGGCAATGATATATTTTTCTCTGTTTTGCTCATGATCTGATGACATGGTTACAGCTTTTAATGTTATATAATATTGGTCAGGTTTTGCACCGTGGCAGCATAATCCTGCCAGAATAGCCGGCATCAGGTGTAAACAAGTTCAGAGAGTGATCCCGGGTCCAGTATATAATTGGCAACATCCATAATATCCATGGCAGTTACAGCATCAATTTTCCGGTATACCTCCTCCACCGTATCAACCCGGTTGAAAAGAAGGTAGCTCTTGCCTATAGCCATCATAAGATTCTCCCTGCTTTCCCAGCCGATTGCCAGTTGTCCTTTCAGCTGCCGCTTTGCCCGGTTAAGCTGAACCGGACTCAGCCTTTTGTTTCTCAGGGCAGAGAACTCCTTTCTTAACAGATGCCGGCATCTGTCAGTTTTATCCCTGTCGCATCCGAAGTATACATTGAAAATGCCAGTGTCGGACCATGCGGTGTAGTGTGATTCAACATTATATGCAAATCCGCTCCTCTCCCTGAGGGCCTGGTTAAGCCTGGCACTCATGCCGGGTCCACCCAGGATATTATTCAGCACTACCATCGTCATCCTTTTCCCGTCATACATGTTGAATGCCCGTTTGCCGGTAATGAAGTGCACCTGGTGGGTTTTCCTGCTGAGTATTCTTGATGCAGGGTGATAGGTGTTGTGCTTTTGGCGGATCCTGGCTTTCCTGTTTGCGGTTACCGGCTCAAGATGTTTTCTGGCATACCTGAGAACAGAGTTGAAATCATGGTCGCCAACGGAAGCGAAGACCATCTGGTCGGTCCGGTAGTTATTATTCATAAACCTGATAATGTCATCCCTGTTAAATTTCATCAGATGTTTCGGAGTGCCGAGTATGTTGCGGCCTATAGGGTCATTGCAGAATACGATCTCCTCAAAGTCATCAAATATCTGCTCTGCCGGGTTATCCATATATGACAGTATCTCATCTATGATGACCTGTTTTTCCCTGTTAAGCTCTTTTTCAGGAAAGACCGAATGAAAGGTCATGTCACATATAAGTTCCAGGGATCTTTCAAAGTCTTCACGCATAAAAGATGAATATATGCAGGTCTCCTCTTTGCCTGTATATGCATTTATCTCTCCTCCGACGGCCTCAAGCCTGCTTATAATATGGTGGGCTCTCCTCTTCTTGGTGCCCTTAAAGAAAAGATGCTCAATGAAATGTGCAATGCCATGCTCTCCTGGCTCCTCATCCCTCGACCCCGCATTGATATACAGTCCGCAATGAGCAACCTGTGAAGGCACCCTGAAGTGTATGATCCTGATCCCGTTGTCAAATTCGTGAGTATGAAATGTCATAAGGCGCAAATTTATATACAGTTTTGCATCTTCAAGCAGAAACGCAATTTTTTTTTATGGTCCATACGTACTATTTTTATCGTGATTAAAATTCATCTGTTGTTGGATTATATAATATATTATGGACAGGGAAAGTGCATTCGAATTGCTAAAACAGCATGTAAAAGATGAGAAAATGCGTATTCACTGCCTGGCATCGGAAGCGGTGATGCGTGCCCTGGCTCAAAGGTTGGGCGAGGATGCAGATAAATGGGGACTTGCGGGACTGCTGCATGATATTGATGTTGAGGTTACCAATGCCGACCCTGAAAGGCATGCACTTGAGGCCCGTAATATCCTCAAAGATTACAGTCTTGATCCTGAAATTATCGATGCGATAACCATGCATAACGAGAAGGCTTCAAAAAAAGAGAGGAGCACTCTTTTCCAGCATGCCCTTGCAGCAGGAGAGACGGTTACCGGACTTGTTTATGCCACTGCTCTGGTCTATCCCGACCGGAAGATAGCTTCGGTCAAACCAAAGTCCGTGGTAAAAAGAATGAAGGAAAAAGCCTTTGCTGCCTCGGTAAACCGTGATCACATCATGGAGTGCGAAAAGATCGGCGTTCCGTTGCCTGAATTTGCCGAACTGGCTGTAAATGCCATGAAAGAGATAAGCGATGATATCGGGTTGTAGCGATAATTGGGCTCCCCTTCTTAGCCGGCTGCATTCATAAAACATGAGTCAACTGCAGGAAAAACAACCATAAGGGTCACCGAAGTAAGGTGAGGTATCTGTGCCGTCAGTTCCTGGAGTTGATCTGCATTGTCCCCACCAGGCGGTCATAGCGGCTGCCTGGGGGACGGTGGTAAACCATGATCAGGTAGTCGTTTTCGGTTTCAAAAAAGTTACCCTCAAACAGGGTGGCATCGGCGGTGCCGGGTCCATATTCCCTGAACACGAACTTGTAATTGTAGTAGCCCTGTTTCAGCAACATGCCAAGTTCGTAGGCACGGGTATCGAAATTGTATTGCATTCTGTTCCATGGATAGAAGTTCCAGTCGCTCAGTGCACCAAGCACATATACATTGCCATTGTCAAAGGGTGTTTCCCACGGAAGGGTGAACCATACCATCAGGTAATCGGCATCATATGAGGGAGACCTTCCTTCCTCGTTTCGTATAAGGAACCGCCCGTTGATATCGTGATGGGCAAAATATCTCCCGTACTGGCGGGATGGTGAAGGGTGAAGTTCAACATGGTTTATTCCCCCGGAGAATTCCACACTTCTTATGAATTCAGTCAGGTACCTTGTGCTTTTGGTGTCAAAGTTACGGTATTCGTTACCTGCCGGGAACACCAGCTCTTCTTCGTGCTCATAGACGATCTCCCTGTCCCTTACGTACATTGGCTGAAGGGGACCGGTCATATTGTCCTGCCTGCCGTTCTGCATGACCGTCACAAACAGTTCCGTTCTGGGATCAGTAATCCTGAGTTCCGGGTGACGAACTGAGAAAGTGACCTGCTGACCCGTGTCATAGTAACGTGTCATATGCGGCCTGTGAACCCGTGCAGCAATGTCCACCTGCGGCTGGCTTACCATAAACCTCCTTGTCAGTACTGTCCTGGATTCGTCAAAATCTTTGTAAACCTTAATCACATAGTTGCCCGGGATCCTCAGGCTTACATCATGATTGGGTATTTCGAGCGAGTAATGGGTATATCGTACGAATGTATTGAAGGAGTAACGGAAATTGTCCAGGTTGTTTTCGAAAAAGCCGTCCATGTAATCTGACGGAAAAAGTGTAGAAGGCGTCCAGTCCGCATTGCAGTGAATGATCCTGTACTGGTAACTTTTCACGTCGCCGTCAAGGTCGTCAAAGCTGAAGTGCAGTCTTTCGTTGCTGCCCAATCTTATTACCGGGTAAGACATTTCCCAGCCGCTTACATGCATCCGGACGGTCCTGATATTCTCATTATAGACCAGATCTTCGTAGAACCTGTCACCAGAAGCATAAGCGTGCAGTGATGACGAGATTATAATAATAGAAGCAGTAAGACCTGAAAAAAGGTTGCTGACAGGCTGAACATTTTTCATTGCATCTTGTTATTTTGGTAATTTGTAAACGTTTTTTGCACCCGTTAATTGTGAAAGTATTAACAACCGGTTTTGGGAGCGGTTTAAAACCGGATCAAATTTACAATAATGCATTTCCTGTTTCCTGAAATTGTTATGAGCGGCAACCGTTGAACGGAATGAGCATAAATAATCCATGATTCCGGGATATGGTTTGTGCAAAATAACTAAATTTGTTCCATTTTGAAGAACAATCAACAGAATAAGATGTCGAAGGTAATCAGGTTAAGAAAAGGTCTGAATATTCCTCTCAAGGGCAAAGCTGAAAAGGTTCTTGTCAATCCGGGGCTGCCGGACAAGTTTGCAGTCAAGCCTGGTGATTTTCCGGGGATCAGGCCCAAGATGCTGGTGAAACCGGATGATGAAGTTAAGGCAGGTACACCTTTGTTTTTTGACAAGTACAATCCCGATGTGATGTTCACATCTCCGGTAAGCGGACGCGTTGTTGCCGTAAACCGTGGGGAGCGACGCAAAATTCTGGAGGTTGTTATCAAACACAGCGGTTCAATGGATCACGAGGAATTTGAGAAGGCAGACCCCGCTTCGCTTGATCGTGATGCTATTACCAAACTACTTTTAAAGAGTGGCCTGTGGCCGATGTTCCGGCAGAGGCCTTACGGAATTATCCCCAGACCGGGAGATAGACCCCGTTCGATATTTATTTCAGGGTTTGATACGGCACCCCTTGCACCTGATTATGATTTTGTGATGCAGGACAGCGGAAATGAATTCCGGAAGGGAATAGATGTAATCAAGAAGCTTACTGAAGGGAAGGTTTATCTAAGCCTCAATGCAGATTACCCTCCATCGGATGTGTTTGCCGGTATAGACGGCCTGGAGGTGAACTATTTTTCCGGGCCGCATCCATCAGGTAATGTTGGTGTACATATTCATCACCTTGATCCGGTTCATAAAAACGGCAGGGTATGGTATATAAATCCGCAGGATGTGCTTGTTCTGGGAAGGCTCTTCATGAACGGTATTGTTGATTTTTCCCGCATTGTGGCACTAACCGGTTCAGAGGTTGTGAAGCCCCGGTATTTCCGGTCTGTGATGGGAGCATCTGTTGATATTCTTGTTCGTGACAACTTAATTGAAGGTAATAACCGTTTTATTAGCGGAAACGTCCTGACCGGATCAAGAATCCCGTCAGACGGGTTCATCGGCTTTTACGATTCACAGGTAACAGTTATACCGGAGGGTAACCACTACAGGTTCATGGGCTGGGCTGAACCGGGTTTTGACCGTTTCAGTTCCTCGCGCACATTCTTTTCATGGCTTATGCCTGGCAGGAAATACAGGCATGACACCAACTATAACGGGGGTGAGCGTGCATATGTGATTACCGGTGAGTATGAAAAAGTGCTGCCCATGGATATTATTCCACAGCAACTTGTAAAGGCGATCATGGTAGAGGATATTGACAAGATGGAGAATCTTGGCATCTATGAGTTGGTGGAGGAGGACCTTGCCCTCTGTGAATATGTCTGCACCTCAAAGATCGAGGTACAGACGCTTTTGCGCCGGGGGATAGAGCTTATGATAAAGGAGACCAGCTAAGCGGCTCACTGTTTAGGCAAAGATATTTTGGATAAAACAAACAAACCAGACTGCAAGTGAAGTTACTCAGGAAACAGATTGACAAGATTAAGCCTCATTTCCAGAAGGGCGGGCGTTTTGAAATGCTTCATTCCACTTTTGATGCCTTTGAAACGTTCCTCTTTGTACCTGACAAGGTGACATCAAAGGGGGCGCACATTCGTGACAGCATAGATATGAAGAGAACAATGATAATCGTTGTTGTTGCCATGCTGCCTGCACTTCTGTTTGGAATGTGGAATGTGGGATACCAGCATTTTATTGCCACCGGCACCGAAGCCGGTTTCTGGGATGAATTTCTGCACGGACTGGTAAGGGTATTACCCATCGTAATTGTTTCATATGCAAGTGGTCTTGCAGTGGAGTTTGCATTTGCCCAGATAAGGGACCATGAAGTCAATGAAGGGTTCCTTGTAACCGGAATGCTTATACCGCTTATTGTTCCCGTGGATGTTCCCCTGTGGATGGTATCTCTTGCTACAATATTTGCAGTCATAATCGGCAAGGAGGCTTTTGGAGGCACCGGCATGAACATACTCAACCCGGCGCTTACAGCCAGGGCATTTTTATTCTTTGCATACCCTACCTATATGTCGGGAGATTTTGTCTGGATAAGCGGCCTTCTTAAAGGTGAAGGGATCGTGGACGGTTTCTCCGGGGCCACTCCCCTTGCAAATGCCACGCTTGGAAATGCAGAGGCTATACCTTCATCCCTGGCGATGTTTTTGGGAACCATACCCGGATCGATAGGGGAGACATCGACTCTTGCTATTTTGATAGGGGCCCTGATATTGTGGTTTACCGGTGTCGGAAGCATTAAGATCATGGCGTCGGTATTTACAGGGGGTCTGGTTATGGGATTTATACTGAATCTTTTTGCCGTAAATCCTTTCATGGAAATACCGGCCTGGGAGCAGCTGATAATGGGAGGATTTGCATTTGGAGCGGTATATATGGCTACAGACCCGGTCACGGCATCACAGACGGAAACAGGAAAGTACATATATGGGTTCCTTGTAGGGTTCCTGGCGATCCTTATAAGAGTGCTCAATCCGGCCTATCCCGAGGGAATGATGCTGGCCATTCTGTTTATGAACGTTTTTGCACCCCTGATTGACCATAATGTAATGCAGGCCAATATCAGGCGAAGGCTCAGAAGGGCTGCAGCAGCAGATGCAAATAATTAAAACCGAATGATCGATGAAGCAGGGTAATACATATATTTTTCTATACTCCTCGGCGATGGTGGTAATTGTTGCAGCCGTTCTTTCTGTAGTTGCAACGGTTCTGAGGCCTTACCAGGAGCTAAACATTGAGATAGCCAAAAAGCTTGATATTCTGAGGAGTGTTGAGAAAGCGGAGCAGGCACAAGAAGTGCGCGACCGGAACTCTTATGTGGAAGAGGAGTATGACAGGTACATAGTTGACAGCTATGTGATAAGTCATCTTGGCGAGAGGAGGGATGATATTGATGCATTCGGGGTCAATATGCGGGAAGAGATGCGCAAACCCCTTGAAGAACGTAATCTGCCGGTTTTCGTTGCACAGGATGATGATGGAAGTGAGTATTATATATTTCCTGTTCACGGCAGGGGCTTGTGGGGCCCGGTATATGGCTATGTTGCGCTTATGGGTGATATGAATACCATATTCGGGGTGATTTTTGACCATGACAGTGAGACTCCCGGACTGGGCGCAGAGATAAATACTCCCAGGTTTGAGAGCCAGTTCAAGGGCAAGAAGCTTTTTGACGAGACCGGTGAATTTGTCTCAATCAGAATTAATAAGCCAGGAGCTGTTCCCCCGGGAGATCATAATGTGGATGGTATTTCGGGAGGTACAATTACCAGCCAGGGTGTTGAGGAGATGCTCTATGATGTTCTTGGCAGCTACAGGACATATTTCAGGAACCAGAAAAACAGCGAGATATGAGCAGTATGGATAAAGAGCCGTTGTTTTCGGCAAAGAATGTTAAACTTTTAACTACACCGCTTAATGATGAGAACCCGATCACGGTGCAGGTTCTTGGCATCTGCTCGGCTCTTGCGGTTACGGTCAAACTGGAACCTGCTGTAGTGCTTGCTGTAGCAGTTGTTGCGGTAATGGGCGCTGCAAATGTGATCATTTCTGTGCTTCGCAGGACTATACCGCAGAGAATAAGGATAATAGTGCAGCTTGTTGTTATTGCCTCGCTTGTTATCCTGGTCGACCAGGTACTAAAAGCATTTCTGTATGATGTAAGCCGGCAGCTGTCGGTATTTGTCGGCCTCATAATTACCAACTGCATCATAATGGGCCGGCTTGAGGCTTTTGCACTGGGTAACAGGGTGTGGCCCTCGTTCCTTGACGGGGTGGGCAATGCGGCCGGCTATGGCTGGATACTTATAGTTGTTGCTTTTTTCAGGGAGCTTCTGGGATCTGGCACTGTATGGGACTATCCCGTAATGGAAAAGCTCGGACTCTACACCATAGGATATGAGAATAACGGCTTTATGATTCTTCCCCCTATGGCCCTTATAACTGTCGGTATCATCATCTGGGTCCAAAGGTCAAGGAACAGGAAGCTGATTGAATCAAAATAATAAAACCATAATCATGGAAGGATTGGTCAATATATTTGTCAGGTCTGTATTTATCGATAACATGGTTTTTGCCTATTTCCTTGGCATGTGTTCATACCTCGCGGTGTCGCGGACAGTGAGCACGGCTAACGGCCTTGGTATAGCGGTGATCTTTGTGCTTGGAATTACAGTACCTGTGAATTATCTTATCGAGAACTATTTTCTCAGCTCCGGGGCCCTGGCCTGGCTTGGTGCCGGCTTCGCCAATGTGGATCTGAGCTTTCTCAGTTTTATAATGTTCATTGCTGTTATTGCATCTATGGTTCAGCTTGTGGAGATGATGGTTGAAAAGTTTGCGCCGGCGCTGTACTCCTCCCTTGGTATATTTCTTCCGCTTATTGCTGTTAACTGTGCCATTCTTGGGGGGTCCCTCTTTATGCAGGAGCGGGAGTATGCCAATATTGCCGAAGCTTCAGCATTCGGACTTGGTTCGGGGGTTGGCTTCTACCTTGCCATTGTGGGTATAGCAGCGATACGTGAGAAGATAAGGTATTCAAATGTTCCCGGTCCGCTGCGGGGACTTGGTATCACATTTATTGTAACAGGTCTTATGGGGATAGCTTTTATGAGTTTTATGGGTATAAAGCTTTAAGGACGGCCTGCAAATACAACAAAAAATTAAACCAAAATGATATTAACAGCATCGCCGGGGTTGGTCATTGTAATCAGTATAGCCGTATTTTTTGCCGTTATCCTGACACTTGTATCTGTCCTCCTTTTTGCAAAATCAAAGCTTACGCCATCGGGTGAGGTAAAGCTTACCATAAACGATGAGAAGGAACTGACAGTCGAGCCCGGGGCGACAGTACTTTCAACCTTGTCAGGGAGCGGGATCTATCTCCCTTCTGCCTGTGCCGGGGGCGGCACCTGTGGGATGTGCAAGTGCCAGGTTGTAGAGGGTGGCGGTTCCATACTGCCCACCGAAAAGGATTTCTTCACACGCCGTGAGCAGAACGAGAAGTGGAGGCTTGGCTGCCAGGTCAAGATAAGGGAGGATATGCAGCTCAGGGTACCCAAGGAGGTGCTTGGTATCAAAAAGTGGGAATGCGAGGTTGTCAGCAACAGGAATGTTGCGACATTTATTAAGGAGTTTGTTGTTAAGCTTCCGGAAGGTGAGCAGCTCGATTTTAATTCAGGAGGTTATATTCAGATTGATGTGCCCAAAGTCGAGGTGGACTTCAGCGATATTGAGGTGGAGGAAGAGTTTCGTGACGAATGGGACCAGTTCAAAATGTGGGACCTCAAAATGAAAAACCCCGAACCTACCTACCGTGCATATTCAATGGCCAATCATCCGGCAGAGGGTAACATCATCATGCTTAATATCCGTATAGCAACACCTCCGTGGGACAGGGCAAAGGGTGCATTTATGAATGTGAATCCCGGAGTTTGTTCATCTTTTATATTCTCAAGGAAGCCCGGCGATAAGGTTAATATTTCCGGACCTTATGGCGATTTCTTTATCAAGGAGTCTGATAATGAGATGGTTTATATTGGCGGTGGTGCAGGCATGGCACCTCTGCGTTCACACATATTCCACCTGTTCCATACCGTGAAGACGGGACGTAAGGTATCATACTGGTATGGGGCCCGTTCGCTCAGGGAGGTGTTTTATGAGGAGGAGTTCAGGAAAATAGAGAAGGAATTCCCGAACTTTAATTTTCATATAGCACTGTCCGAACCCAAGCCCGAGGATAAATGGGATGGTTTTACCGGCTTCATTCACCAAATAGTGTACGACAACTACCTGAGCAAGCATGAGGATCCCGATGAGATTGAATATTACCTCTGTGGCCCTCCGATGATGAACGACGCAGTGCTGAAAATGCTATATGACCTCGGTGTTCCCGATGAGATGGTTGACCTTGATGATTTCGGGGGATGATGAAAAAGTACGTTTATATTATAATTGCAATTACGGTTTTAAGCTCTTGCCAGGCAGGGCAGGAGAGGATGTTTATCTATCTCGACGGGTTCACCCAGGGAACCAGCTACCTGATCGCATACAACTCTCCCGATTCAACGTGTTACCATGATGAGATCAAGGAGCTTTTCAGGCAGATTGATTATTCGATGTCAATTTACAATCCGCAATCGGTTATATCGGCCATTAACAGAAATGATGCCGATATCCGGCCGGATGAATATTTTTTGACCGTTTTCAACAGGGCCGCCCTGATTTCCGAAAAGACAGGAGGCGCCTTTGATATTACTGTCGGACCCCTTGTCAACGCATGGGGGTTCGGGTTTACCGAAGGAGAAAATATTACACCCCAACTGATTGATAGTTTGCTCAACCTGGTAGGCTGGCAGAAGGTTCGCTATGAGGACGGCATGATTGTCAAGGACCACCCGGGTGTTGTGCTGGATATGAATGCAATTGCCAAGGGATATACGGTCGATGTGGTGGCGGAGTTTCTGGACAGCCGGGGTATAACCGATTACATGATAGAGGTGGGAGGAGAGATACGTGTAAAGGGTACCAACAGAAACAATCAGCTCTGGCGTATAGGCATTGACAAGCCTGTTGAAGATCCTGCAGCCGTTTCACGGGAGCTCCAGGAAATTTTGCATCTCACAGGAGTATCGCTGGCAACCTCAGGAAATTACAGGCGGTTCTATGTAGAGGACGGGCAGCGGTATGCCCATACAATAGATCCTCATACTGGTTATCCGGCAAGACATAGCCTCCTTAGCGCCACGGTTGTAACATCTACGAGCATGGATGCAGATGCATATGCAACAGCTTTCATGGTGATGGGGCTTGAAGAGAGTATGGACTTTGCATCCTCACACCCCGACATAGAAGCCTATTTTATCTATGACCTTGACGGTGTCTTCGCTGTGGCATATACCGACGGCATAGCCGGCATGATGCGCAGGTGAAGGAGGTGAGGGGGCCTGCCGGGAACAAGTGGCCCGGCCGGCATAATTGACATGGCCTGCCCGGGTCATGTTTTGTTATCAGACGGCTTACTACAGGGTTCTTCACTGCCGCATCCGCATGTTATGCCCCTGCCTTCCAGCTCAGGGGTGCTTCTGCATGAGCCTCCCGAGAACCGGCCTCCTTTAACAAAAAGCAGCCTGACAGACATAAGCACTACCGCCAAAACCACCAGAATGGCAGATATGAGGACTAATCCAATAATTTCTTGCATGTGTTTAAAGTATAGTTATTTGATAAGGATTACCATTAAGGCTTACAGGAGTTAAACAGCTTAATGAGCAGATTGTTTAATTTTGACCGGCGCGGACTTATGGAGGGTTCACCTTTTGTTGTGCGGATGTCGGTTTCCTGCCCTAAGAGCAGCAGGAGCCCCTGTTCTTACCGTTTCCGTGGCACAACATCTCATCATGTTTCACACAGGTTATGCCACGCTTTTTCATCTCGTTGTTCCGGCCAATTGAGATGACAGGGAACCTGCCGTTCTTTCTGATCAGCATGCTTATGGACATTCCTGCGAATACCATGGCCATCAGAACGACGGACGTTGCCAGTATGAGTATATATTCGGTCATAAGCCTGCTCTTTGGATCTGCAAATATAACATAATTGGGGTTCTGTGCAAAAAACCCCGTCGTTTATCAAAGGATTACAAGTTGTTTTAAACAATCCTTTGGAATTATTCTTATTAAATTTGCAGGTAATGCACATAAAACCCGAAAATGACTGATGATGGAAAAACAGCCCGATGACCACAACGCCGGATTATCATTCGACGATTTCAGGAAAGAGGTGCTCGACGACTACGGCCTTGCCATACTTAGCCGTAATCTCAGCATTACAGGGCGCAAGGAGGTGCTGACCGGAAAGGCCAAGTTCGGCATTTTTGGCGACGGGAAGGAGATTGCCCAGATTGCATTTGCAAAGCAGTTCAGTGATGGTGACTGGCGGTCGGGTTATTACCGTGACCAGACCTTCATGATGGCAGCCGGGCTGTTTACTGCCAGGGAGTTCTTTTCGCAGCTTTACGGTGATACGGATCCGAAGCTTAATCCTTCGAATGCCGGCCGGTCATTCAATAATCATTTTGCCACCCGGAGCCTTAATGAGGATGGTACATGGCGGAACCTGATGAAGCAAAAGAACTCATCGGCCGATATATCGCCCACAGCCGGACAAATGCCCAGGCTGCTGGGCCTGGCGTATGCTTCAGTTCTTTTCAGAAACATAACTGACCTGCACCGTCTTACAAGTCTGACTAGCAAAGGCAGCGAGGTGGCATTCGGCACCATTGGTGATGCAAGCACTTCGGAAGGACATTTCTGGGAAACTATCAATGCTGCCGCCGTATTGCAGGTTCCCGTCGCCCTGGCCGTCTGGGATGACGGTTACGGCATATCGGTTCCCAGGGAGTACCAGACCGCCAGGGGGAGCATATCTGAGGCCCTGAAGGGGTTTGAACGTGCAGGGTCAGATAAGGGAATAGTGATCATGAAGGGCAGGGGCTGGGATTACCCTGAGCTGTGCCGGATCTTTGCCGAGGGGGTTGATATCTGCAGGCGTGAGCATGTGCCCGTTGTCTTCCATATTGATGAGATGACGCAACCGCTTGGCCATTCCACATCGGGTTCTCATGAAAGGTATAAATCTGCCGAAAGGCTTGAATGGGAAAAGAATTTCGATCCGATAAGAAAAATGCGGGAATGGATAGTGTCGTCAGAAATTGCAACAGAAGAGGAACTTGACGGTATTGATGCCAGAATGCAGGAGGAGGTTAGGGATGCAAAAAGGGATGCATGGAAGGAATATACCAGGCCGATGCTTGTTGAAAGGGATGCCCTGGTAAAGATCATTGACAACCGCAGTTGCCTGTGCAAACGGGAGAGCTACGACAAGCCGGGAACAATAACGGGTGAACTGAGAAAGATAATTGCTCCTATAAGGAAGGACAATATAAGTGCTGCCAGAAAGATTCTGCGTCATGTATGCGCCGATTGCGAGATCAGGGAAAAGTTGCAGGCTGACCTGACCAACTGGCTGAAGCGGAACGGTGAGGACAATGCCGAAAGGTACAACACACATCTCTATAATGAGTCGCAATTCTCAGCACTGAATGTTGAGGGTGTCCCTGCCGTTTTCAGTGAAGGCTCTCCGGAGCTCCCCGGGCGCGAAGTGCTGAGGGATTTCTGGGATGCCGCACTTGCAAAGGATCCCCGGATTTTTATTTTTGGTGAGGATACAGGGAATATAGGAGGAGTGAACCAGTCATATGAAGGATTGCAGAAAAAGTATGGCGGACTTCGTGTTGCCGACACGGGCATCAGGGAGACGACAATTCTCGGACAGGGCATTGGCATGGCACTCAGGGGACTAAGGCCTGTTGCTGAGATACAGTATCTTGATTACCTGCTTTATGCGTTGCAGACCTTCAGCGATGACCTCGCTACCACGCATTACCGGACAAGAGGGGGGCAAACGGCCCCGGTGATAGTTGTTACACGCGGTCACAGACTTGAAGGTATCTGGCATGCCGGATCGCCGGTAAGCATGATAATTAATTCGATAAGGGGCGTATATGTGTGCGTTCCCAGAAACATGACCCAGGCCACGGGTTTTTACAATACCCTGCTTAAAGGGGAAGACCCTGCAATTGTCATTGAACCCCTTAACGGATACCGGCTCAGGGAGAGAAGGCCTGACAATTTAGGCGAATTCAGCATTCCCCTGGGGGTGCCGGAGATCTTGTGTGATGGCGAAGATATTACCATAGTGACCTACGGCTCCTGCGTCAGGATTGCCCTTGAGGCGGCTGGCCAGCTCAGGGATTTTGATATTTCGGCAGAGCTTATAGATGTTCAGACATTGCTCCCGTTTGACAGGCCGGATTTGATACTCGAATCATTAAAGAAAACCGGCAGGATAATCTTTTTCGATGAGGACGTTCCCGGAGGCGGCACTGCATATATGATGCAGCAAATAATTGAAGAGAGGGGAGGCTTTTATTATCTTGATGCGGAACCGCAAACGCTATCGGGTAAAGATCACAGAACGGCTTACACAACTGACGGCGATTACTTTTCCAATCCCAATGCAGAGGACCTGTTTGAAATGGCCTATGCGATGATGCACAGGTCCGATCCGGTCAAATATCCCCGCTTGTTCTGACAATGCCGCAGCCGGCCCCGTGATCCAGGTCAGGACTAATCATCGTCCATCTCAATGTTCCTGCCGCTGCTTTCAGCGTCGATCCGCCTGATCTTTATATTGAAGGCAGCCATGAATATTGACATAAAGGGGCTGATTATATTGAAGAAAGCCCATGGCAGGTAAGCAAGGGTGGGGACACCGAGAACGGCCGATTGTGTGGCGCCGCAGGTGTTCCATGGTATAAGCACCGATGTTACCGTTCCCGAATCTTCCAGTGTACGGCTAAGGACCTCGGGTTTAAGCCCCCTGTCCCTGTACGTCTTTGCGAACATCCTTCCCGGCACCACTATCGAGATGTACTGGTCGGATGCCGTGACATTGAAGAACAGGCAGGTGCTGACGGTTGTGGCAACAAGGGATCCTGTGGATCTTGCAAACTGCATCAGGGTGTTGGTTATCTTTACGAGCATACCGGCCGCTTCCATAACGCCTCCGAATACCATGGCAGTCATTATCAGCCATATTGTATTGAGCATTCCTGCCATGCCTCCTGTGCTCAGGAGGTCGTTAACCTGCGGGTCGGGTGTGATTACCGCGATCCTCCCGAACATGCTTTTCATTACCGCAATATATGAGGCGTTCAGGTAGTTGCCGGTAACTCCCGAGATCTGCTCCACTACCTGTGGCTGAAAAATGACCGCAAAAACTGCACCCAGAAGCGTGCCGGCCAGAAGGGAGGGAAGGGGAGGGACCTTGTTTACTATTATCGTTACCAGAACAGCTGGTACGATGAACAAAAGCGGTGTAATGGTGAAGCTGCTCTCAATAGCTTCAAGGGTGGACCGGACACTGGCACCATCTCCATGGGGACTGAAAAAGAAGCCGATCACCATAAACAGTATCAGGGTGATGATAATTGAGGGCCCGGTTGTAAGGGTCATATAGCGGATGTGCGTGAAAAGATCGGTCCCTGCCATTGCCGGGGCAAGGTTGGTGGTATCGGACAGCGGCGACATCTTATCGCCGAAATATGCGCCTGATATAATGGCTCCGGCAACCATACCCTCATTGAACCCCATTGCATTACCTATACCGAGCAGGGCTATCCCTATGGTTGCAACAGTTGACCATGAACTGCCGGTTGCCACCGAAACAAGTGCAGATACCACTACACAGGCAAGCAGGAATATGGTGGGGTTTAATATCTGCAGTCCGTAATAGATCATTGCAGGAACAACACCGCTGAGAAGCCACGTTCCCGCCAGTGACCCTATGAGCAGGAGAATCAGCATAGAGGGCATTGCCGATCCGATACTCTGAACAATCTTTTTCCGTACATCATACCAGTCATGACCCAGGTAAACAGCTATGCCTCCGCCAATTGCAGCAGCAAGCAGGAGGGCTATCTGGTTTGCCCCTGAGAGGGTGTCATCACCAAAAAAATAGACGTTGAGTGTGAGGAAAAATATAAGGAAGATGACAGGGACAAGTGCCTGGATCAATGACGGGTCTCTTGTTGTTTTGCTCATCAGGTATAGCTGTATTCTCAGCCGCGGTTTATGCAGCGTAGTTCAAAGTTCATTGTTTGTATTGTAACTGGTTGCTCTGACGTTCATAGCTGACCGTGCGTGTATAACCGGACGGGAACAGTCCGACTTCAATCATGTCGGGCCTGAGGGTGAAAATAACATTCAGCCGGCTGGCCCTGCCTTCATGGTCAATGTCGAAGGTGACGAACTTTTCACGCATGGCCGGGTTGCGCCATGATGCCAGGAATGTGTCAAAGTGCCAGTGCTCCAGGGTGGCAACCATATCAGGATCTCCCCAGAAACACAATTCCAGGTTGCCGTCGTTGCTAATCCTCACTTCGAGATCGTCATATACCGGGTCGTGGTACATACCGGTGTAGGCTTCGGGCTTGAGCGAAGGGACTGTGCCGGTCACCCTTGCTTCTTCGATTTTTTTTCTGGCCTCGAAGAGAGTCTCTTTTTCGGCCATATACTGCTTATGGAACAACTCGTGCCAGTCATGGTCCCTTTCAATATCGAGAGCCCTATCCAGTATGTGGCTGACTATAGCCGGACGCAGCTGGCAAAAAAGATTCCCGGCAACAAAGATCCCCATATCCAGTGAGGGGGCCAGGACAATTATCGAGTTAATACCGTCGGTGGCACCTCCATGCTGGAATATCCGGTGGTCCTCATAGAAACCGCTGTTCCAGCCCAGGGCATAGGCAGTGAAATTGCTGTGCATGGGGTCTGCTGATGGAAAAGCATATTGCGGCTGAAAGATATCATTCATTACCTGCCTGCTCACAAGTCTCTCTCCTTTATATTCACCCTGGTCACCCAGGTTCAGCAGCATCCAGCTGGCCATATCCATGGCAGATGCATTGACCGATGCTGCAGGTCCCACATTGTCGAAGTTGCGCCAGGGTATCGTCTGAATGGTTCCGTTGATCTCCTGGTGGGGCCACGCGGCGTTGTCGTGTTCGCATATACTGGTTATTGACACAGATGCTGAATTCATGCCAAGCGGCTTAAAAAGCCTTTCGGGCAAAAACTGATCCCAGCTTATCCCTGCTGCGGCCTCAATTACAAGTCCCGCGACCATATACATCATATTGCTGTAGAGGTAACCTGACCGGAAAGGTATTTCAAAAGGCTGGTGCCTGACATGGTCAAGGATTGTTTTCCTGTCCCTGTTGGGCATAAACACCAGCCTGTTCCCAGTCATTCGCCCGATCCCGACACGGTGTGACAGCAGGTCCCTTACCGTTACAACATCTGAGGCCCAGGGATCTGACAGCTCAAACCAGGGCAGGTGATCCCTAACCCTGTCGTCCCAACTGACCTTGCCTTCGTCAACCAGCATACCCAGCGCAGTAACTGTCATCGCCTTTGTGGTCGATGCTACCCCGAATACTGTATGTTCATCAACCGGTGCGGTATCACCCAGCTTCCTTACACCAAATCCTTTGGCATAGATAATTTCACCGTCCTTTACCACCGAAACTGCAAGTCCGGGAATTCCCCAGTCCGCCATCCCCTTCTCGATAAATTCATCCAGCCCTTCCAGGCAAGTTGCATTTTGTGCATTTAGACTGATGTTTGTAATAACCAGGGTTATAGTTATCAGGACTGCGATGCAGGTCAGGTGCCGGAACCAATATGTTCCTGTCAGCGTATTATGTGTTATCATGACCAGGGATTTTTCCGGGGAATCATAATATGGTTTTGACTGCACCAAGATACATAATTTTTGTTTTGCCGGGGTACCTGACAAGTTCCAGATCCGGGCAATTCTTTGGGCCGTTTCCATTACCCTTAAAGAGCGGCAACCAGCCGGGAAACCCGCTCCATTTTCATGCAGGCCGGAAGATAATTTATCAACAGGGTTTAAACCGGTTAATAACAACTGTTGTCAAAGTTATGGTACAGATATACACATAGATATGCCCGGATATTAAACACTGTTGATAGTAACAGGCATAGTTATCAAGTGAAAACCGGTGTCACATTTCAGAAAAGGATGCACCTTATAACAGGAAGGTGTTGCTTAAATCAATCAGGCCCGTTGACCGGAATTATCTGCATGGCCGGTATATTATTAACTGTTTTGCAAAAACTACAGGTAATGAGAAAGAGATCAGCCAACCGTAACAGGCGGCAGCCATTCCGGAACCCTGGAGTACCCGGCCTGTGGCTGTTTGATTCTTCAGGTGCCGTAAGGATTGACCGGGATGAGATAATATACTGTTATCACAACAATGACGTAACAGAGATAGTCTATTCCGGTGGCCGCCATACCAGGGCGCAGGTACCGCTTAACAAGGTTGAGCAAAAACTGTGCAAAAGGGAGTTTTACCGCTGCCACCGGAACTACCTGGTGAACCTGAGAATTGCCGGGAGATGCCTTACGGCGGAAGATACCATCGATATTTCGGGAAGCGCCCGGATACCTGTCTCCAGAAGGCGCAAAGGGATGCTGATGGAAATACTTGACAGCAAGTCCTGCGATGGCGGCCTTTCGGCCTGAAGGAAAAATGCCTGCATGCTCCGGTTCCCTTGAGAAAGCAGAGCTGGTTGCAGAACATGTTCTATACAGGTAGCCCGGTAAAATGTTGCGGTTCACTATTGCCGGAAAGTGTTGCTGAAGGGATAATATTCTCATTACCGCTCAGGTGCATATACTGGCCCGTTAGGCCCTCAGTGGTCGTTATGTTACCAGCCGGGATAATCTTCTCTTTACCGCTCAGGTGCATATTCTGACCGTTCATCAATTTATTTGTGATTTAGTTCCGGTAATTGTGAATTTTCATTTAAATTTAATAGAGAAATGTTTTCCAGGAAATAAAATTGTAACAGGCCTGGCAGCGAACCTGGCATAAAAAGCTCATTCATTATGAATAATAACAGTGAGTGGTTTTTGCGCCCCGGTGTTCTTCGAAGCACCCTTTACTTCCAGAGTGATTGCGGTTATTCACTGATGATTATGGATAACCGTCACCAGGAGGTCATCTACCTCCCCCTGAAAAGTATCGAACAGTTGCTTCCGCCCGGGAGATTCAGAAGGGTGCACCGCAGTTACCTTGTCAATATGGAAGAGGTTGCGGCCTTCAGGTACTACAGGACCCAGCTTCTTGCGGTAATAAGGGATTACAGGATACCCGTTTCCCGGAGGTACGGCAGGGATCTTCTGTCCAGCCTCGATCAGCTTTGATCTGTTGTGGCTTGTCGGGCAGCAGCATGGTAAAGGAATTTATGACTATATTGCGTCTAACAAAAGGGGGGGCTCCCGCCCTGCTCCCTGTCGTAGTATATTAAATTAAAAACCATGATTATGTCAAAGAGGCACTTCTTTTTGCTTGTTCTTGTATTATTTATCCAGGTTATCGCAATCCCGGGAGCGGCTCTTTCCGCGGAAGCGGGAAACTCTCCTGGTAAATATGTTGTAATAATGCACCCGACAGTGGCCAATATCGGCACCTGGCAATACCTGACATCTGAGGGCATCCTGCCTGTTTGTTCTGAAACGCCTGTTCTGGGCGTCTACAGCGGCCAGGGCAATTATGACTATTCACTTACTGAACGGTATATCAGGGAGGAGGGACTCGGCCATGTCAGGCTGATGGAGATAGAGGCTCAGCTTGACCCTCAATTCCTGTTTGCAGAAAATGTGAACAGCGGGGTGTTCAGGAAGATATTTAACATGGCCGGGGGGATTGTGTTTTTCGGCGGGCCGGATATCCCGCCCGCCGTATACGGACATGAAATGAGCCTGCTTACGGTGGTTACCGACCCGCACAGGCATTACCTGGAACTCTCATTCCTTTTCCACCTTACCGGGGGATACCAGGATGAGGATTTTGTCCCGTTCCTGGAGGATGATCCCGGAATGCCTGTTCTGGGAATATGCCTGGGGATGCAGACAATGAACGTGGCTGCCGGCGGCACCATGATACAAGACATACCCTTTGATATATACGGCAGGACCACGGTCGAGCAGGTGCTTGCGATGGATGGTGACCTCCAGCACAGGAACTACTGGTCAGCCTACCGTACCGATCCTGATGTGGCGGCGCGCACATTCCACAGGATAAGAATTGAACCGGAGAGTCATATGGAAGCGGTGGCCGGCGGGAATGGCAACACCCCTTTTATCCTCAGCTCGCATCACCAGGCGCTCGATCTGATCGGCAAAGGTTACCGGGTTACCGCCTGGTGCATGGACAACAAGGTGGTTGAGGCGATCGAGCATTCCAGGTACCCCAATGTGATAGGTATCCAGTTTCATCCCGAGGTTACCAGCCTGTACGACAGGGAGAGCAGGATCACCTTCAGGCCGGGGGAGGAGGCAGAGCATTCATTCCTTGACCTGTATCCGGGAGATCTCGGAGAGGATTTCCACCGCAGCTTCTGGAGATATTTCGGTTCTTTGCTTGACAGGTGATCAGCCTATTCCATTCTTGCTCCACAAATCTTGCAGAAATTGGCCTCGGGCTCGTGGTTGGGCTCGTCACAATATTTGCAGACGGTTCTTTTCCTGTAGCGGTCGCCGAATGAGCGGGATATCTCGACGGAAACAATACCTGTAGGGATGGCTATTATGCTGTAACCCAGAAGCATGATGAACGTTGCGATGAACTTTCCCAGGTCAGTTACCGGTACAATGTCACCATAGCCTACGGTGGTCAGGGTGATCACAGCCCAGTAAATGCTCAGCGGTATACTGAAGAAACCATTGTCTCCATGCTCTACCACGTACATGATGCTTCCGAGCATTATCACCAGTATAAGGATAAACATCATGAATATCAACACCTTGCGAAAGCTGTTCCGGATGGCCAGCAGCAGCAGGTGCCCGGCACGCATAAACCTGTATAGCTTAAGGATACGGTAGATCCTCAGCAGCCTGATGCCCCGTATTACAATAAAGGGCTGTGCCTCGGGAAGGATGACTGCAATATATGTGGGTATTATGGCAAGAAGGTCGACAACGCCAAGGAAGCTGAAGATATACTTCTTCGGGTTGGCGGAACAGGATATTCGCAGGCCATATTCAATGGTAAAGGCAAGGGTGAAAAACCATTCTGCGGCATTCAGCTCCCGGCCGTATGCAGCCCTTAAATCTGCAATGCTCTCCATCATCACGACTACGATACTGAGCAGGATCATCCCGAGCAGTATCTCGTCAAACAGGCGTCCGTAGAAGGTTTCGGCCTCGAAAATGACCTCATGCATCTTCTTCTGCCATGGCTTCAGGTTTCTTCTACCTTTGGTATTGTTATCGGGGGCCATTTTTCACAATGTTTTTCTGCCAACAGCTTTAGATTTGCGAATGTATGAAAACTTTTTATATGTGCCGCAACTTTCAGCTCCCGACAAGTATATGGCGGCTGTCCCTGTCTGCTCAAAGATGCTGTCGGCCGCGTGTTTTATGTTTCCGCGAGGTCGTTCATGCCCCTGTTATATAAGACTGTAAGCCTGCTGACGGTATCCTCCAGATCGTTGCAGGGCGAGAGGTCCTTCAGTTTCCACTGCCAGTTGCCGCGGGCTGTTGCAGGGGTGTTTATCCGCGCCCGGCGTCCCAGTCCCATATAATCCTGGAACGGTACGATGGCGGTGGCAGCTGCAGAGGCATGGGCCATCCTGGTGAGCACGTGATGGACATCAGCGCCTTTCACTCTCCGGCCCGCATAATCTGCAAGCCTCGCTTTTCCTGCCTTGTCGAGCTCACTATCAAACCAGCCCCGGATGGTGTTGTTATCGTGCGTACCCGTATAGACCAGTGAATTAACCTTATGGTTATGGGGTGTATGGATACTGGATGCCATGTCGCGGCCGAAGCTGAACTGCAATACCTGCATGCCCGGCAGTCCGAACATGTCCCTCAGCTCATACACATCGCTGTCTATGTCTCCAAGGTCTTCCGCCACAAAGGGCATTGACGGGAACTTATCCTTTACAGCTTCCAGGAACCCGGCGCCGGGTCCCCTGGTCCATTTTCCACCTGCAGCCGTTCTGCTTCCAGCCGGCACCTCCCAGAAAGCCGAGAAAGCCCTGAAGTGGTCGAGGCGCAGCAGGTCGAACAGCTCAAGGTTCTTCGCAAGCCTGCTGAGCCACCATTCGTAGCCGGTATCCTTCAGCCGTTGCCAGTCATATACCGGCATGTTCCACAGTTGCCCGTTACTGTCGAAATAGTCGGGTGGCACTCCGGCCACGGTTTTCATTTTACCGCTTTCGCGGAGGTTGAAGAGCGGCCTGTTTGCCCACACGTCGGCGCTGTTGTAGCTTACGTAGAACGGGATGTCGCCGAAGATGCGGATACCCTTTGCGTTGGCATATTGTTTCAGGCTCATCCACTGGCGGTATGCTATGAACTGGCTGAACCTGACCGGCATGATCTTGTCTGCCAGCTCGTACCGAAGGGTCTTCATAGCTTTTTCATGACGGTCCCTCAGCGGGGCGGGCCACCTGTACCAGGGGTTGCCGCCCCTGTTAGCGCTGATAGCGGTGAACAGGCTGTAATCGTCGAGCCAGTAGGCCTCCTTGCGGCAAAATTCTTCAAACTGGATGTAAAGTTCACTTTCCGGTGTTTCCCTCGCATTTTCCCAGGCCTTTTCAAGAAGCGCGGCCCTGAATTCACCGGCTCTCTTGTGGTTGACCTTGTCACTTTTCCTGAAAGCTCCCGCTTCCAGGTCAGACTCCCTGATAAGTCCCCCGAAGTACAATTGCTCGGGGTCAATAAGCAGGGTGTTGAGCGCAAAGGCTGAGGGCGATGAGTAGGGTGACCAGGCCTGCATGGCCGTAACCGGCGAAAGTGGCAGGGTCTGCCAGTAAGTCTGCGATGCCCTGGAGAGAAAATCAACGAACCGGCGGGCCTCCCTGCCGAAGTCTCCTGTCCCGTATCTCCCCGGAAGGGAGGATATATGAAGCAGGATGCCTGCACTGCGCCCGGAAACGAGGGTGCTGCCGCTGAGTACCGCCACGGGAAGGTCGCTGAACAGCTCCTTTACAGGGATAAAGCCCTGCAGCCGGTCATCAGTGTTTTCCACGGTTTCGGTCTCCTGTCCGGTGAAACGGTTTTCCCACTTCACAGGCGCTCCTGCCGGAAGTATAATGCGGGTGTCTTTCCATGCGGATGGCCTGATATTGCCCTTCCCTTTCAATATTGGCTGCGCACCGGCGTGAATGGGGACTATGCAGAGCAGCCACCTGTTACCCCGTTTGCGGGCGAATGCCAATATCCTGTTGGCCAGCCTCCCGGCTGTTGCAAGCGGTATATAGTCGCCGGCGGTGAACAGGTCCGGGTCCTGCTTCCTGATATTCAGAAGTAGTGATGTGAGTAATAATTTTATCCGGCCGTCACCCGCCTTTGAAAGGAGTTTCGTTGTTGTCTTCTTTTTATCGCGGTGCCATGCACCGGTTATCCGGGTGAGCATTTCATCAAGCATTCCCAGGTCTGCAGGCCTCCTGTTGTCGGGATCAACGAGGCTGAGATCCCACAATTCGGTGCCACGGTAAATGTCGGGTATGCCGGGCGAACAGCATTTAAGTGATAGCTGTGACAGGGAATTTACAATTCCCGCGGCGGCCAGCTTCCCGTGGAAAGGCAGCAGGGTTTTAAAGAAAGTGCTGCCGGGTTTCAGCAGCGAACCGGCGAAGCTGCATACCGCCCTTTCGTACTGTTCGTCGGGCTCCTCCCATGAGCTGTTCTGTTTTGCCTCCCGCAGGGCCTTCATTATGTATTCGTCAATCCGTTTTTTATAATCATTATCGGGGTTTCCGTCAAACGGTAATGTGCCGGCGATGGTCTGGTATATGAAATACTCCTCGACGGCCGACGGAGCAGTAATCATTGCAGGCTCCTTACCGGAGTGGATCTCTTTTTCAGTCTGCTGCTTAATCATTTCGATCTTTCCCATACCCGGCCTTGCCATCGCTTTAGTGCTGCTGCCTTGAGCATCGGATGATCTTGCAGGGACCTCCTTTTTGAGCTTGCGGTTGTGTCTTTCCCATTTTGCAACCAGTTTTTTCCATTCTCTGTACAGATCACCCAGCGCGTTAAGCCTGGCCCGCACATCCTCACCACGTTTTGTGTCGTGGGTCGAGGTGCAGTTCATTGCAAGGGGGTTTTCTTCAAGCTTTTCCGACATTGCCTTGTGAAAATCTTCTGCCGCCATGCCCCTGTCATACAGGTGGTCGCCGACCTCGTTACCGGCAATAAAGCAGCTGTAACGGTACATGGCGGTGTCTTCCACCCCCTTGGCCGAGAGGGGACCGGTATACTGGTTGAGGCGCGTGAAGAACTCATTCAGGAGGCTGAAGTAACGTTCGCCGGCTTTTTCAGCCAGCATCATCTTTTCCAGTATATGTAACTCATTCTTAAGATGCCTGTTTCTTTTCAGGGCCATGCTGAAGATCTGTGCTGCCGGTTGCCGGATTTCCCGGGGCAGGGGATACTCTTCCGGGTACAGCCGGTAAACCGGGTACGCCAGCATGAATTCGCACAAGGCCTCTTTCATTGAACCGGGGGTGATATCCTTTCTGCCGTGCCAGTCTCCTACACCCATCTCTTTCGCACAGCCGGAAAGCTCTTCGAACATTTTGAAGATATTCCGGGTTTCTCCATTCATGTGAGTTTCCAGGATAAGCTTTTTGCATTCGTAAATAATGTCGCCCGGGTCTGCCTTTTCACCGGTGAATCTGCGGTAAAACTTTTTCATCCAGGTGTAGCCTCTCCTGTTTACCATGAGGTTGTTCACCAGGGCCAGGAAGTCGTACCCGCTGGTCCCCTCCACCTGCCATTTACCGGGAATCTTTTCACCCCGTTCCAGAATCTTTTCAACCACGATATACTTGTTACTGCCGGCTATTTCCCTCAGGGTGTGCAGGTATTGGGCGGGACCGGCAAGTCCGTCGACATGATCCACCCTCAACCCGTCAATAACTCCCCGTCCCGCCAGCTCACGGATAAGGGCGTGGTGTTTTTCCACCATCTCTCTATTGTCGCTCCGGAGGCAGATCAGGCCGTTGACTGTGAAGAACCTCCTGTAGTTGATGCGGTCAGAGGTCTCTTTCCAGTAACAGGGCTCGTAGTGCTGCTGATCAAGGAATGTGATTATTGAAGGGGGACTGCTGTTTATCTTCTTGAGTATCCTGGCGGCCCAGGCCTGCATTTCAGGATCGGACTCGCAAAAACCCGCGATCTCATCTTTGATGACCTCCCAATCTCCGTTAAGGAAATCTCTGTCGGCCTCCATTTCCTGCAGCCTGTACCTGTTCCATACAAGCTTCAGGCAGTCGGGTGCCTCTTTGAGGCCAGATGTGAGGAGTGACCGGAATGATTCGAAACTTGCGGGGTAGAGGTTGTCAAAGTATTTTACAGCGATACTCCCCCGGTGCAGGACCACCTGCAGTTCGAGTTTGTGGATCGCCCTGTCGGCTGTGCTTCCCAGGAATGGCAGCATTAATTTTTCTTTTCCTCCGGCCACTTCCGGTTCAACATCAAACATTCCGGCGTATTCAGAGGCAGGCCCCTTTTCAAGAAGGTCCCATATCCAGCGATTGTCAGGATGATAGGCCATGTGGTTGGGGACAATATCCTGGATCCAGCCCATGCCATTTTCTTTGAGCATAAGTGACAACCGCTGCAGCTCATCATCAGTACCTGTTTCAGGATTGACCGACAGCGGATCTGTGACGTCATATCCGTGGCTGCTGCCGGGTGTGGCCCTGAATACCGGGGAGGCATAAATGCTTTTTACGCCCAGCCTGACCAGGTATGCCAGATAATGCTCAAGGTCATCCAGGGTGAATGAACTGTTGAACTGTATCCTGTAGCTTGAGACCGGATTGTACATTGTATAGGTTTTTTTTGTTAAAGACGGCGGGGCAGTTTATTAATCCGACAATATCATTATTGACTGTGGTTCAATCATAAGTGAACCCTTTTCGTCGAGCAGCGAGGCGAACTCACTTACAGGTCCTCCCCACCTTTGGTGTGCCGAATAGAGCAAAATATTGCACGAACCTGAAGGACCCCCGGCTACCGGCAGATTGCCGGACTTCACAGAAAAGTTTATAAGCACTGTCAGCCCTGCACTCCTGATAACCACCATATCACCATTGGCAGCTTCGGCAGCCCTTACATGATCACGGCCTCCCGGTTTAAGGTCAGGGTGGGTCTTTTTCAGTTCAATCATCTTTTTGTAAAACGCCAGAAGTTTCTGTTTTTTATCATCACCGTCAATATCCCATGATAGCAGTGATCTTTTGAATGTTTGCGGGGACTGCGGATCGGGTGGTTCGCCCTTGCCAATAAAATCGGCAAACTCCCTTTTCCGTCCCTCCCTTACGGCCGTGATCAGATCCTTGTCGCCGTGGCTGGTAAAATAGAGAAAAGGGTTTTTCTCGCCGTACTCCTCGCCCATGAACAACATTGGTATGAACGGACTTACAAACATTACACCGGCTGCCAGCTTGAGGGATTCAAAACCGAGCAATGTGCCGGTCCTCTCACCCAGCATCCTGTTGCCCGCCTGGTCATGGTTCTGGGTAAAAACTACAAACCTGTCACCCGGTATTCCTTTTGCTGAACTGCCAAAGATCCTTTTGCGGTATTCCGAATACCGGCCGTCATAGACATATGCGTTGTTATATGCATCAACCAGGTGTGATGTTGTGCCGAAATCGGAATAATAGCCTTGCCGTTCACCGGTAAGCCTGGCATGGAGGGCGTGGTGAAACTCGTCGCACCACTGGCAGTCCAGGCCCATTCCGCCTTCCCCGGCGGAAGTGATATATCTTGAATCGTTAAGGTCGCACTCGCCTATAAGGAAGTGATTTCTGCCGGTTAACCGGTTCAGTCCGGCAACATGATCAGAAAGCTCGGCAAGGAAATGCCTGGCCCCGAAATCCCATATGGCGTGCACGGCATCAAGGCGCAGTCCGTCCACACCATAATCCCTCAGCCACATAAGAGCATTCTCTATGAAGTATCTCCGCACCCCGTGAGACCACCTGTCGTCAAAGTTGAGAGCGCTGCCCCAAGGGGTTGTGTATTTTCCGGTAAAATAGGGTCCTGCGGCCGGAAGATAATTTCCTTCGGGACCCAGGTGGTTGTAAACCACATCAAGTATTACTGCAATATCCTTTTTGTGGCACTCATTCACTAACCGGGCCAATTTTTCCGGCCCCCCGTAAGAGTTCTGTACTGCGAAGGGATACACTCCGTCATATCCCCAGTTACGGGTTCCCGGAAACTGTGCCACCGGCATCAGCTCTATGGCGTTTATGCCCAAAGCGGACAGGTAGTCCAGCTTTTTAATAATGCCTTCGAAGGAGCCTTCCGGGGTAAATGTCCCTGTATGCAACTCATAAATTACCAGTCCCCCAACCTCTCTACCCGG
The DNA here is from genome assembly GCA_007695015.1 of Marinilabiliales bacterium. Lineage (NCBI taxonomy): Bacteria > Pseudomonadati > Bacteroidota > Bacteroidia > Marinilabiliales > Marinilabiliales bacterium. The sequence continues at coordinate 9,764 of REEN01000039.1, read as the reverse complement.
TCCGGCAGCAACAGACCGTGTTATCCGGGACAGGTCAACCACCTCCGATTGTGAATGCACCCCCTCGGGCTGATAAAGTGAAACCGGATCGGGTATTTTTGTTTTACCGTCAATCACAACCATGTACCTGTCGCCCGCCTCTATGCCGGCAAGCAGGCCTTCATGATAACCATGCTCCTTACTGTCAAGCTGGAACAGGCCCTTGTTCTCTACCTCAATGGCAGCTTTGGATGCTGCCGGCGACCAGAACAGGAAACTGGCGCCTCCTTCAGGCAGGAGGGTCATCCCAAGCTCTCTATTTTCCAGGGGGGCTTTAAGCATTATCTTGGGGTTTAAAATAACTGTGCCGTTGAGTAATCCTTAAAAGGCTGATCATTTCAATGTCATGGTGTTTTACTTCTTTTTGCACATCAGCAGCACCACCGAACGCCCGTCAAGATAAATCTCGTTTCCGGATCCATATTCCGGGCCTCCCTCCTCCGAAACAAAACAATCGTGCGTATCGATCACTTTTTGCCAGGAGTTTCCGTATTCCTCAGTGGGCAGCCTGAATATGACGGTGTCGTCATGAGCGTTGAACATCAGGTAAAAACTGTCATCCACTATCCTGTTCCCCCTCGGGTCGCGGCTTATGATCCCCTCGCCCGAAAGGAACACACCTATCGATTTGGCAAATGAGGTGTTCCAGTGCTCAAGGCTCATGGTATTGCCCTCCGGAAGGAACCATTCAATATCCTTAACCCTTGCACCGTTTACAGGTTCGCTCCTGAACCACCTGGTACGGCAGAAGACGGGATGTTCGAGCCTTAAACGTATTAGTCCGGACACAAACTTAACCATCTGCCCATCGGTTTGGTCCCAATCCACCCACGATATTTCGTTATCCTGGCAATAGGCATTATTGTTCCCTTTCTGGGTGCGCCACATTTCGTCGCCGGCAAGCAGCATGGGAATGCCCTGTGAGAGAAACAGGGTTGCCAGGAAGTTCCTTACCTGTTTTTTCCGGAGGCTGATGATCTTTTCATCACCGGTTTCACCTTCCACCCCGCAGTTCCACGAACGGTTATGGTCCTCGCCGTCTTTGCTCTCTTCCTTGTTGGCATCGTTGTGTTTGTTGTTGTATGATACCAGGTCCCGCAGTGTAAACCCGTCATGTGCGGTAATGAAGTTGATGCTGGCCACCGGCCTGCGCCAGTCATCGAAATAGAGGTCCGAGCTTCCCGTTATGCGGTTTGCAAATTCGGGTAGCATCTCATTCTCACCCCTCCAGAATTCGCGCATGCTGTCCCTGTACCTGCCGTTCCACTCCAGCCAGCCGGCAGGGAAGTTGCCAACCTGGTAACCGTTCTCGCCTATATCCCAGGGTTCAGCTATGAGCTTAACCTGCGACAGCACGGGATCCTGGTGAAGCACGTCAAAAAATGAACCCCACTTGTCCACGTCGCTGAACTCCCTGGCCAGCGCTGTTGCAAGATCAAACCTGAAACCGTCGACATGCATCTCGGTTACCCAGTATCGCAGGCTGTCCATGATAAGCCTCAGAATTGTAGGGTGAACGGTGTTGAGGGTATTTCCTGTTCCTGTATAGTCCATGTAGTGCCTGCGGTCATCCTCCATAAGCCTGTAGTATGACATATTGTCAATTCCGCGAAAGCTTATTGTGGGACCCAGGTGGTTGCCTTCTCCTGTATGATTGTACACCACATCTATGATCACTTCAATCCCTGCCTTGTGCAGTTCCCTGACCATATCCTTGAATTCGCTCACCTGCTCCTGTCCGCCGCCGCCGCTGGCGCTGTAGGCAGGATGGGGGGCGAAGAAATTGATGCTGTTGTATCCCCAGTAGTTGGTCAGGTTATTGTCAATCAGATGCCTGTCGTTGACAAACTGGTGAACCGGCATCAGCTCAACTGCATTTACGCCCAGTTTCTGCAGATAGGATATCGTTTCGGGGTGTGCAAGTCCGGCATACGTGCCCCGCAACTCTTCGGGTATGGCTTTATGAAGCCTGGTAAACCCCTTAACATGCAGCTCGTAAATAACTGTTTTATTCAGGGGTATCTTAAGCAGGGTGTCGCCTTCCCAGTCAAAATGGTCGTCAATCACAACGCATTTGGGCACGTAAGGGGCGCTGTCGGTCTTGCTGAATGACAGATCTCCCTTTTCATGCCCGATCTCATATCCGAACAGGGCGTTATTCCACTTACCTGTTCCGTTAAGTGCTTTGGCATAGGGGTCGATAAGAAGCTTGTTAGGGTTGAACCTCAGGCCTTTTTCCGGCTCATAGGGACCGTGCACCCTATAGCCGTACTGCTGGCCCGGTCTCAGTCCGGGTATATATACATGCCAGCTGTTATGGGTCCGCTCCACCACTTTAATGCGGTTTGTCTCAGCTCCGTCATTGTCGTACAGGCAAAGCTCAACTCCCCATGCGTTTTCGGCAAACAGTGCGAAGTTGACACCTTTGCCGTCGTACCTGGCACCCAAAGGATAGGGCCTTCCTGGCCAGGTTTCCGTTTTATCCATATGTCATAATTTTATGTAAAATTAAGCGAAATAAAAATAAAAAACCGGAAGCCCCCTTTTAAGAGGTTCCGGTTTATAGTTTTGTTAGTGCGGTACTCCTGGTTCCGGTGTGCCCTGACGGGCATCGGGCCTGCCAGACGGGACCCGGACCTGCCCGGGGCGATTTGGGTCTGCCAGACAGGACTACGGTCTGCCAGACGGGACCCGGACCTGCCCGGGGCGATTTGGGTCTGCCAGACAGGACTACGGTCAGCCGGACAGGACCCGGGCCTGCCCGGGGCGATTTGGGTCTGCCGGTCAGGATGCAAACAGACTTGTCTTACATTCCCGGATAGGGCGGAATTGCCCGTGGCACGGTCGGATCAAAAGATTCGTTTATTGCTTCTGCTATTGCCTGGCTGAAAACTGCCAGATCAGGCGGGGTTCGCGAGGTGATCAGGTGACCGTCAATCACAAGGGCCTCGTCAACATAGGTTGCACCTGCTCCCTCGATCTCATCCTGGATCCCGCCAACCGCGGTACAGGTGAGTCCGTCAAGCACTCCGGCGGTGACAAGGACCTGGGGCCCATGGCATATTGCTGCCACTGGCCTGCCGGTTTCGAAGAATTCCCTGGCAAACTCAACAACTTCAGGGATCTCTCTGAGGACAGATGGTGCTGTTCCTCCGGGTAGTACAAGTGCATCGAACTGGTCGACAGAAACATCTGCAACAGCTCTTTCAATGCCGATGGTAAAGTCACTGTTATAAGCCTTTACCACACCTGTTTCCGGTCCGATAACCGTAATATCCATCCCCTGGTTAGTCAGGTAGCCAATAGGCATGTAAGCTTCACCGTCATGAAAGCCTTCGGCCACCAGAACTGCAACATTGGGCCTCGGCAGAGGCTCCGTTACCTCAGCGATCTCTTCTACTGTTCCGGGACAACCGGTAAGCAGAAGCATTATTCCCAGAAAGGGAAAGAATTTCATCATCATTTTCTTCATAATACTCCGGTTTTAGGGTTAATATTAGATTGTGATGCGACTTTTTATAATTTACTGGTGGATATTGCCATTTATAAGGGTAAATAATTGTGCCAAAAAATAAGACTTGTAACTTCTATATGATAACGCATGTACTTAAAAGGTTATTGTACAGTCTTATAGGAGTCTTGTATAAATATTTGGCACCTGGCATTGAAGCCGCAACTATTATGTATATGCGGGATTGTAATCTGAATTGTGGAATAATTCCACAGCCTGGCTGAATTTTTCCTTTCGCTGATCAGATCCCGATGCAGCTTCCATGGGCAGTTATTAATGAAGACAATTACATAATTTTAGAATAACTTTGTGTGGACTGGTAATTTTAAAAATAATCATATGAGCGAGCAAGTATTTATAACTTCAGGCACGAGCAAAGGCCACTGGTTCAGAAAGGAGGGCGAAGGATGACTGTATTCAGAAGGCTAAGGTCTCTCTTCAATCCTGAAATTTACCAGGGGTGGGGAAGGAACCGGTCATATTTTGAAGGCTGGTATTTCAAGGTGTTGAGCTCTGATGAGAAAAGCGCCTTTGCAATTATTCCCGGGGTGGCAATGGATAAAGACGGAAACCGTCATGCATTTGTCCAGGTCCTTGATGGATTCAGAAAAAAAGCAGATTATCACAGGTTTGATTTCTCTGAGTTTATCCCATCCTCAGAAAATTTCAGTGTAGTTATCGGCAGCAATCATTTCTCGGCGGGATCTGCATCACTCGACTTGCCGGGACTAAGGGGGGAGCTTAACTTTTCAGGAAATGTTCCCTGGCCCAAACCATGGTATTCGCCGGGTATTATGGGCCCATATACATTTGCACCCTTCATGCAGTGTTATCATGGGATTGTAAGCATGGATCACTCAATTGATGGCGTGCTTGAATACTCCGGAAAAAAGATTGATTTTACAGGTGGCAGGGGATATATTGAGAAGGATTGGGGCAGCTCTTTCCCTGAAGGCTATATATGGATTCAGTCCAATCACTTTTCTGAACCCGGGGTTTCCCTAAAAACCTCAATTGCCAAGATACCCTGGCTGAGCGGTTCTTTCACAGGGTTTATATCCGGCGTATGGCTGCATGACAGGCTTATAAGGTTTACAACATACAACGGCTCATCATTAAAAAAAGTAGCTGTTGAAGAAGGTATGGTGGAAATTGTTTTGCAGAACAAAACTTACCTGCTGGAGATGGTTGTTTTTCGCGATACAGCAACAGCTCTTGCATCACCTTTAAGCGGCCATATGGACGGCAGGATTGAAGAAAGCATGTCGTCAGAAATGGACGTTTCCCTGACGGAGAGGAAATCGGGGAAGGTGATCTTTTCTGGAAAGGGCCGGAACGTGGCTGTCGAGGTTGCAGGAAATGTTGGGGAGATCCTGTTATGATACTGCAGGATTAAACATTACGCGCCATTTTTTTGTGCCATATGGTAGAAATCAGATCAGGCTTTAACCGGGGTACGGGTTTTAATATTAACTGAAAATGAAGACGGAGACTATTCTCAGGAAGTATGCGCGCCCTTACATCCTGACATTGCTGTTTGCAATTGTGTTGATCGTAAATTTCCTGCTTTTCCCGCTCCTGATGCCGGCGGGGCAGGGGGTGAAGCCCCTTGATGTTATGTTTGCCTACAGTCCAGCCGAAGCTTATGAGATGATAGCTTCCTACAGTGAACAGACCAGGCAAAACTATATCAGGGGACTGCTGCTGATCGATTTTGCCTATCCGGTAATATATTCTCTGCTGCTTGGCTTTGGAATTTATCTGTTGTGGCGCAATCCCCGCCTTTCACTGCAGCCTTTATTGATAATAGCTGCAGACTATCTGGAAAATACAGGTATTCTTATGATGCTTTCAGCATGGCCTGAATGGAATAGCGGACTGGCAATTGCAACAAGCATCTTCACCACGCTAAAGTGGTCAATGGTTGCATTTGCAGTTATCCTCATACTGAGCGGATTGGTGCGGAGATACATTATCCGCACCTAACCTATGTTAATCAGGCACCTGAATCCACCGGTATTATAGTTCCCATCCCTCCCTGTATTCATAGTGCAGGAACCGGTCAGCTTCCGGCAGATTGGTAAAACGCATGTTTACCGGGTCGAACTCCAGTGGGCGGTAGCTGAGTGTTTCCCTCAACTCGGGCCTGAGCGCTATGTTGCCAAGCAACACGGTTTCGGTAAGGGGCCCCGCCCAATCAAAATTCGAACCAGCAGGCGCCCCGCCCTTACAGGCATCTGTCCACTCCTTGTGGTGGCCAGGGGATGAGGGGATCCATGGCTCAGGCCTATTATAAGACTCATCCAGTGATTCCGGTAAAATACGGTTTCCAAGGATCAAACCCTGATCGCCGACGTAGAGGACTCCGCCTGCACCCATCTGTATGCCCGGATCAATCCCGGGGATACGGGGAGGCCTGATTCCCCCGTCATACCAGGTCAGCCTCAGGGCAGGCATTTGTTCCCGTCCGGGAAAGTCGTAGGTGACTATTGACCCGAGCGGAAAAGTTTCATCATTCACCAGTGTTGAAACAGCCTGTACAGAGGTTGGGTATCTCAGCCTCAGTGCCCGGAAAACGGGGTCAAATGAGTGGCAACCTATGTCGCCAAGTGCACCTGTCCCGAAGTCCCACCAGCCTCTCCAGCGGAACGGGTGATAAGCCCGGTGGTAAGGACGCATGGGCGCCGGCCCTACGAACAGGTCCCAGTCAAGGCTTGCCGGCTCCGGGGGAGTCTCGTATGGGCGTGATACACCCTGTGGCCAGTAGGTGTCGGATAGTCCCCTGTTCGGGCGGTCGGTCCATACATGAACCTCACGAATATCGCCTATGACACCATCGCTTATCATTTCACGAAGTCTTCTCGGCCAGTCGCCTGCCTGTCCCTGGTTGCCCATCTGTGTGGCGACATTGTGCTTTCTTGCTGCTTCTGTCAGCATCCTTGCTTCGTATATTGTTTTTGTCAGGGGTTTTTCCGTGTAGACATGCTTGCCTCGTTTTATTGCTTCCATGGTTGCCACTGCGTGAGTGTGGTCGGGAGTTGCCACAATAACCGCATCAATCTCTTTCATTTCGTCCAGCATGACCCGGTAATCCCTGTAACGCCTTGCTCCGGGGTATGTCTCAAAAACCCTTATTGTTGCCTCGTTCCAGTCCACGTCACAAAGCGCAACAATATTTTCTGATCCGGCCACATGGCTCAGCACACTCCTTCCCATCCCGCCTATTCCGATAGCGGCAATATTGAGTTTGTCGGAAGGTGCAGTATGGCCAAGTCCTGATACTACATGTGAAGGGACAAAGGTCAGTCCCGCTATGGCAGCAGATGTTTTCCCGATAAAGCTTCTCCTGCTGATTGTTTTTGTTTGTTTTGGCTTCATTTTCGTTTGGTTTTTAATATTTATAAATCCGGACTGCCGGCTCTCTCCAGAAAAGCAGTTACATATTCCCAGAATGCAGGGTTTGCCGATATAGTGTTGTGATTGGTATTCCGGATAACATGATAGGATTTTGCACCCTGCCATGCTTCATAAAGCATTTTTGAGTGTCTTGCCGGCACAATATTGTCGTTTGATGCAACAAGCGTCAGCATCGGATTATAAGCCTCCTGTGCAAAGGGAAGTACATGAAATTTTTGCCGCATGAGTATTCTTACGGGTATGAAAGGGAAGTTCTCCCTTGCAATATTGGCCATGCTGCCAAAAGGTGAGACAAGAACTGTTTTTGACACATCACGCCTAGCAGAAAGGTGAACCGCCATTGCTGTTCCCAGGCTCCTGCCCATGACCGCTATGTTATTTCTGTCAATGTCATCCCGGTTTGAGAAAACATCGTAAAGAAGCAGGGCATCACCAAGCAGGGCAGTTTCTCCCGGCCTCCCGGTGCTCTTGCCATAACCCCTGTAATTCATCAGAAGCACCGACCATCCCTTGAGTCCGCCAGCCTCTTCGATCATCCATGATACTTCTTCGGCGTTTCCGCCAAAGTATATTAGCAAAGGTGACGGACCATTGCCGTCGCTTTTTACCAGCCAGCCATGCAGATCCTTTCCATCATGGGTTTTAAGCCCCACCTCTTCAACTTGTTTGTAATTCTGTTCAATATACTGTTGACGGCCGGCATTGAGCGGCTGCCTGAAGAAGATGAGGCTCTCCTGGAAAAAGTAGAGTAAAGCAGCTATTATGAGGTAAACTGTGATAACCAGAAGAAAGATCCTCCTTAAGATAACGGCAGCTTCCAAAAGGTTATCCATTTTTTTGTGTTTTTCAGGTTCTCCCGTTAAGCAGGCTGACAGCTCTTTCAATTACGTCATCCTTTCCTTCGGATATGGAATCTTCGGTCATGTCAACCTTTATGTGCGGAGCCACACCCGATTCGATACTTATATTTCCAGGGCCGTAGAACCTGGAGCTTGAAACTCTCAGGAGCCAGCCGTTTGGAAGATCGTGAAAGGCAGGCATGCCGCCGCCCCCGCCTGTAGTATCGCCAATAACCGTAACATTTGGCAGTGCCTTCATATACTGTGTAAAATAGGTAGTTGCGCTGTAACTCCGGCGGTTGGTCAGCACAACTACATTGCCCGTGTACCTTTCTCCTTCATGTGGCTCTATATAGATTTCCTGTTTCCTGAAATCCTCATGGCCGGGCCCGGTCTTTACATGGTTGTATCCGACAAGCCTCTTTTCATCAGTAAACCTGGAAACCAGCTTCCTGGCATTCTCGATACTTCCCCCACCGTTATTTCTCACATCAATGATAAGTCCTTTTTTGTTTTTAAGGTTAGCCAGGATTATGTCAATGCTGTTATCACTTATTCCGCTGGCAAAGCTTGGATAATACATATATACCACATCACCTATGGGAACGAAATGAAACGGACCGATATATCTCTGCCTGCCCCTGAAATAGTTTCTCTCAATCAGGTCATAGCTGAAATTTTCGGGACTGTCGAGATACCACTCCCAGTAACGTGACCTGTCAAATGAGCTAACCAGGTTAACATGGCCGTCTTTCAGTTCATAAAGCATTGCTGCACAGAGATCGAAAAGCTCTACCGGTCCCATGTCATCGCGCACTCGCGGCCGGTAACTGCTGTATATGCTTCTCCAGTCCACTCCCTTGTATTCAAAGAAGGAGTAGTGCCTGTCAGTAAAGGTCCATATCTCTTCAAATACCGATACAGGATCGTCCCCTGCATCAGGTCTGATAAGGATCTTTTCACATGATGCCATCAGCAGCGTTACCAGCAGGCTGGTGATCCCGATGCTCATTGTGATTTGCCGCTGTTTTGGCACTTTTTCCGGTTTTATATCCATCATTGGTAAATTCTCCGCTACTGCCTGACCATGAAATACAACTCCAGGACAAGCTGGTGCAATGCGTTATTTGTGTTAAGGTTATGTTTTCCCTTCATAGTGTAATAGTCCCATAGATATCCAACCCTGAACCAGTTGGGATTGGATTCTCCCCCGAATTTTTCCCTGATGAAAACCCCTGTTGTTACATTCACATAATTGTATGGCAGAAGGACCTGCTGTTCAAACCCCTGTGTTTTAACTCCGCCGTCTTCTCCCAGTTCAAAGCTTACCCCGTATTCCGGTATCCTGACGGTATATCCCAGGAGACTTGCTGCAGCCGAAAGCTCAATATTCCAGTCCCGCCATAAGAACCGGCTGTGGGTATGAAACCCGGCCTGGGGCCTGATCTCACCAACCAAATCTGCATAGAGGTATGAATTACCCAGCCTTCCGGCAAGCCTGAAATTGCCGAACACATTAACCTGCCCCCCGATATAGATGTTATAGCTTTCTGGCGTATATATTTTCCGGAGGTGCATATATCTTATTCCGGCAGCAGGATTTTCTACCACAGTGCCTTTATGAGAGGGTGTTGAGTAGTTATACCTTAATCTGGCAAAACTCCACTCGGCAATATACCGCGGCCTGTGAGCCCGTCGCGCAAAATTCAGTATTGCACCGGGTCCCTGGTAATGCAGGTTTGACATCCTGTCATCGGTCAGCAATCCCCATGAGAAGCCCTGGTCAATATTATAATAGATTGCATCTCTTACTCTCCTGCTCTCTTCAGGTTCATTTGCCTGGGATACTCCCTTCCGGGGGAAGATAACGGCCGACAGCAGGATAATAAAGATTATATTTAATGACAGATAAGGCGTTCTCATAGAGTTACTCGATTATTTCCGGGGAAGAACCGGTT
>REEN01000038.1 GCA_007695015.1 Marinilabiliales bacterium | reverse complement strand
CCAGGAGGGAGATCCCATTTCGCATCCCTGGTGAGCGATGCGGGAGGCAGGTATTTATGGGAAGACAACAGTGGAAGAGAGAACTTTCCGGTCGATATTGAGAGTGTGATCAGCAGGGGACGGCAGGCTGATTACTGGATAAATACAGGTACGGCACAATCTGCCGGCGATATATTAAGAACCGACAGCAGACTGGGATCCCTGCCTCCTCTTGCAGCAGGAAACATATACAATAATAACGCCCGGACCAACCGGTACGGAGGGAATGATTACTGGGAATCGGGTATCGTAAATCCCCATATAATTCTGGCCGACCTGGTGTGGATATTTCACAGGGAACTTTTACCTGACCATGAGCCGGTCTATTACAGGAAACTGGAATGAAACCCGCATCAGCCTTCGGCAGACAAAATAACATGAACAAACACAATAACCTGGCACAGTACAACAAAATTAACTGATGACAAACCCATCAGCACCTGAACGGCGAAACAACAAAACCATCATACTGATAGTAACCCTTTCGTTATCAGTGCTGCTGCTATTCATTGCCGGTATCCTTACCGGCACGGTCAGGATACCCATTTCCGATATATTCATTATCCTGTCAGGCGGTGAGGCATCAAGGCCCGAGTGGCACATAATAGTGACCGACCTGAGGCTGCCGAGGGCGATTACCGCACTGGTAGCGGGAGCCGGGTTGTCGGTAAGCGGACTGCTGATGCAGACCGTCTTCCGGAATCCCCTGGCAGGCCCCTACGTGCTGGGAATAAGCGCCGGAGCCAGCCTGGGTGTCGCAGTCGTTGTAATGGGCCTTACCCTGATCCCCGGCTATACGGCATGGGCGGTTGGCGACTGGCCAGTGGTGATAGCGGCATGGGCCGGCTCGGGTGCCGTGCTTGTCCTTATCCTCCTGGTGAGCTTCAGGGTACGCGATATCATGACCATACTGATACTGGGTATTATGTTCGGCAGTGCAACAGGGGCCCTTGTGAGCGTCATGCAGTACTTCAGTACCGAAACCATGCTAAGGTCATTCATGATATGGACCATGGGCAGCCTTGGCGGTGTAACGGGCCCGCAGCTGGGCATCATGGTTCCCGCTGTTGTTGGGGGACTTCTCATAGCGGGTGCTTCGGTAAAGATGCTCAACACCATGCTGCTTGGCGAGAATTATGCGCGGAGCCTGGGCGTGAACATTACTGCAGCGAGGATCATCATATTCGTCAGCACCAGCCTCCTGGCAGGAACGATAACCGCCTTCTGCGGGCCAATCGCGTTTATCGGGATTGCTGTTCCCCACCTCGCGCGCATGATGTTCAGGAATGCCGACCATGCCGTGCTGCTGCCGGCCACCGCCCTCACCGGTGCTGCTGTATTGCTGGCCAGCGACATTGTCTCCAGGCTGCCTGCTATGGAAGGGAGCCTTCCGATAAACTCGGTAACCGCGCTCATTGGCATTCCCGTCGTAATTTGGATAGTAATACGTAACCAGAAACTAACCGGAATATTCTGAAGCTATGGGCGACAAGCTACCTGTTCTGCATACCGAGAACCTGTCCGTTGGATACAGGGGCGCAGGAGACTCTTCCGGCCCGGTGTTCGGAGGCATCACCGTTGATGCACGCCGGTCAGAACTGGTAGCCCTGTTCGGGCCGAACGGAATAGGCAAGAGCACACTGCTTCGAAGCATTGTCAGGCTTCTTTCCCCCCTTTCGGGGAAGATATATTTATCCGGTTCTGATATACGGAGCTACCCGGCGAACCAGATCGCCAGGATGGTCGGGTTCGTTTCGACAGAGCAGGTGCGTGTGAACAACCTGAAGGTCCGCGACCTGGTGTCGCTGGGCCGCTATCCTCATACGGGCTGGCTGGGGAGACTCGGGTATCAGGACAATATTAAGGTTGACGAGGCACTTGAGATGGTGGGAATATCACAGCTGGCTGGCAAGAACATTGACCAGCTGAGTGACGGAGAGAGACAAAGGGCAATGATTGCACGCACCCTGGCCCAGGATACGGGTATAATAGTGCTCGACGAACCTACCGCCTTCCTTGACCTTCCGAACAAGTACGGGATTGTTCACCTTCTTCACCGGCTTGCGGTTGAAAAGGGACGGACAATAATATTCTCCACGCACGACCTGAGCATAGCTATCCAGGAAGCCACAAAAATATGGCTTATGCTGCCGGGGCAGATTTACCAGGGTGCACCGGAAGACCTGATCCTGAACGATCAGTTTGGCAGGATGTTCGAAAACACGAACCTTTCCTTCAGTACGGGAAAAGGCGAATTCCGGATAAAGCGGGAACTAAAGGGCAGCATCGGCCTGCTGGGACCGGCAACGGAGCGGCGTTGGACCAGGAACGCCCTGGAAAGAAACGGGTTCAGGGTGGCTGAGAATGAAGAGTGCAGTACCACCATCAGCATCGATAAGTCAGACGGTACAACGACATGGAAATTAACGATGCAAGGTGCCGGTTCGGGGTTCACAAGCATTTACGACCTCTGCTCCCACCTTACCTCTGCAGGGGCGGAGCCCCCTGTGAGAGGGAGATGATCAAGCAAAAACTGTTTTCTGTTCAAACTCGCCTGTCAGCAACCCGGCCGTTGCAGGGTCCGCAGCAAGCGGTATATCGTGCACATCGCATATTCTCATCAGCATTGCGATGTCGGGCTCATGCGGATGCTATATCAGAAAAGATACCATCTCCGCCTTCTTACTGTCATGTGTGATTATTGCTATCTACATATAATTATGGTCAGCGCCTGATCAGCAGCCAGGAGTCATGGTACTGCGGGAAGGATCTTCGTATCTGCATCACCCTCTGCCTGGCATCGGTCTCGCTCGTATATGAATCGACTGAAACCCTGTTAAAACCCGTCTCCGACAAAAGAATTACCGGGGTGAAGCCCTCCTGTTCGAGAGCGGACTTAAAACGGTTTGCATTGTCATGCACCCGGAAGCTGCCAAGTATGACAAAGTAGCGGTTAACCTCCTGGGTTACCCTGTCCTCTTCCCTCTCAAAGTCAAACTTCTCTTCAACAACCGGTATCTCAGGCTCCGGTTCAGGTTCCGGCTCGGGATCTACCACAACAGGTTCACGAACCGGAGGGGGCGGAGGAGGATCGACAGCAGCCATATCCCTGCCCGACCGGCAGGCCATCAGCGAAGTTGCAAAAACCAGCAACAAAAAAAGGATTCTCATGATTCGTTTTAGGGTTAGGTTAATACAAGTTTTGACGTCATCTTGCACAGTGCAATAACTGCAACATTAACGCAAATATTATCAATTTACACAATTGTTGAAAAATATTTTAAAGTCTTTATGTAGCCCAGGTATAATGCGTTGTATATGAAGCTAATACAGGATTCGGGGTTTGCGTTATCAACAATCGCTGTTCCTGATCTGTCATTCCCCCGCATCCATAAATAACCAACCACCGGAATGACAGTCGGGTTGCCGTTACCCCTTCACGGGAGGCCGGCTTTGTGCAAGCATCTTCAAATCGGCCAGGGCCACGGCTGTTATAGCCTCCAGCACCACCGGCACCCTGAGGGCAATGCATGCATCGTGACGTCCCTTTACCTTCAGTTCCTCTATCTTTCCCGACTCAATGCTGTAGGTGGACTGGCCCACCGAGATGCTGGATGTAGGCTTTACCGCAATCCTGAATACAAGCTCGTTCCCATTTGTCAGTCCCCCGCTTATCCCGCCCGCATTATTCGTGGCAGTCCGTCCCGTCTCATCCACTATGGGGTCATTGTGGCTGCTGCCTCTCATAGATGCAGCGGCAAAACCAGACCCGAACTCAACTCCCTTAATCGCGGGAATGGCAAATGCCATGTGGGCAATCACCGATTCAACCGAATCGAAGAAAGGTTCTCCCCACCCTACAGGTATGCCCGCAGCCCGGCACTCGACAATGCCGCCTACCGAATCACCAGCCTCCATGGCGACTTTTACAGCCCTGTCAATATCCTCATCTCCGCCGGCGCTCACCAGCCGTGCATCTATATCTATCCCCGTCAGCAGCTTTTTGGCAACAACACCGGCCGCCACCAGGCACAGGGTAAGGCGGCCCGAGAAATGTCCACCGCCCCTGTGATCATTGAAGCCTCCGAACCTCTTCCACGCTACGAAATCGGAATGGCCCGGGCGCGGTGTGCGTTTAAGGTTATCATAGTCGCCCGGTTTGATGTTTTTATTCCTGAACATTATGGTAAGCGGCGCACCGGTAGTGTGGCCGTTGAAATGGCCGGAAACGATCTCCGGGAGGTCATCCTCCACCCTCGGGGTTGTACCCGCCCTTCCCGGACGGCGCCTGCCAAGGTCGCCGGCAAAATCACCGTCCGAAAGCGGGACTCCCGGGGGACAACCGTCTATGGTCACTCCTATGGCCTGGCCGTGCGATTCGCCAAACAGGCTTATCCTGAATATTCTTCCTGTACTGTTCATATCTGATCAGGTTTTCTGTTAACAAATTATCCCTTTCTCAAACTCTCCATGTCCTCAAAAAAGCGGGGATAGGATTTTGCCACGGCTTCTGCACCCTCAATCAGCACCTCTCCATGCGCTGCAATAGCTGCTGTGGCACAGGCCATTGCTATTCGGTGGTCACCGTGCGACTCAACCGTGCCGCCATTGCACCCGCCTCCTTTAATTTTCATTATATCGCCGGTCACCTTCACCTCAACTCCAAGCTTACCGAACTCCCTGCTCAGCGTTGCCGCGCGGTTGCTCTCCTTGTGCAGGAGCCTTTCCGCACCCCTTATGGTGGTGGTACCCTCGCAAAAGGCAGCCAGGGTTACAAGAGGCGGGAAAAGATCGGGGCAGTCGGTGGCATCAAACATAAAAGCTTCAAGATTGCCGCGCGACACCGTCACCTCCCCGGTACCGGTCGCAACATTCGCCCCGGCCCTCTCCAGGGCATCGACAATGGCCCTGTCCGCCTGCGGCGAAGAGGTGTCAAGGTTTTCAACGGTCACGCTTCCACCGGTCGCACCTGCAACAAGCAGGAAGGCGGCACCGCTCCAGTCCCCCTCCACCCTGTACTCACGGGGCTGGTACCGCTGACCGTGCCTGACCAGGAACTCCGAATAGCCCCTGTTCTCAACCTCCACGCCGAAAAGCTCCATCACCTTTAAAGTCATGTCAATATAGGGCCGGCTCTTAAGGTTCTTTACCAGCAGGGTGACATCGGATGCGGCATACGGGGAGGCAATAAGTATTCCCGTGAGTACCTGTGAGCTGAAAGAACCGTCGATCACAGCTTTTCCGCCGGGCAGGGGGCCCCGCACTGTAACCGGCAGGCAGCCATTTACCGTTGTACACTCAACACCCAGCGCCCGGAGCGATTCCTCGATAACCACCATCGGCCTTTTCAGCAGTGATCCGCGGCCGGTAAGCGTAACCGGACTGTCAAACAGGGAGGCCACCGCCGAGAACATCCTCACACTCAGTCCCGCCTCACCGCAGTCCAGCATACCATCCGGCCGTTGCAGTCCCCCAAAAACAACCAGTCCCTGTTCAACTGCCTTTCCCGTGGCGGAAGCCGATCTCCCCGTTCCCGTTCCCTGACCACCACCGGCATCAGAACTCCCCTCCTCCGCTCCACGGCTGCTACCGGCAACAGAATGGTCCTTCGTTACTTCATCATCTCGTTCCAATCCGGTTACCTTCTCATTTTCGGTTCCCCGTTCTTCAGCCCGGCCCCGTTCGTCCGCAGATCCCTCAGCGGTATCAGCCTCCCCCGGGGGAGCGGACTTCAAAGGCCATTTTTCCACCCTGGCACCAAGCTGGCGCACAACATTTACCGCGGCCACCACATCATCGGAATCGCCAGGTGACAGGATCACCGAGCGCCCCTCAGCCATCGCGGCCACGGCAATAGCCCTCTGGGCATAGCTCTTCGAAGGAGGGGCCTGTATCCTGCCCTCAATGGCCGAAGGCCCTGTTCTTTTCTTCATCAGTTATCCTTTTTAACTCCCCGGCATCATATCCTGCGGCGTCGACAAGCAGGCCGGGCCGTCCGTACTCCATCGCACTCCGGTGTTCATCTATAACGACCGCAGTAACAATATCGTCAGGTGCGGGCACATGTGCCATCGCCTCGTCCATTACGCTCGTATCAGCAGCCCTTCCCGTAAACAGCCTGTAAGCTTCCGTTGCCTGGTGCAGCAACCACCGTTCGCCTGTAACCACCCGGCAGGGCCACCCGGCAGGGCCACTCACATCTGCCGGCCGGTAATTGGCATCCAGAATGACCTGTCTCTCATGTAGCTGCCGCCTGTCAAAGGGGAACACCCCGGGCGGAAGAGTAACAACAATTATGTCATAATCGCCGGGATGAATATCGCTGCTGCCGGACCGGACACTCTTTGCGCCCGGATCAACATCGCTGCTGCCGGACCGGACACTCTTTGCGCCCGGATCAGCAGCGCCAGTATCGGCAACACCAGTATCAGCAGTGCCAGTATCGGCAGCGCCTGGCTCAGCTATCCTGCAGCCCAGCCTGGATGCAAAACCGGCAAATCTTTCAATATTCCGGTTGACCATAACAACATCGGCTCCCGCCCGTACCAGTCCAACTGCAGCAGCCCTCCCTGCACCTCCGGCGCCAATCACCATGCATCTCTTACCTGCCGGGTCATGGCCCGCCTCGAGAAGAGCACCGGTAACTCCCGTGCCGTCGGTATTGTAGCCTGTCAGCAAACCATTCCGGCTGACTATCGTGTTGACAGCGCCAATAAGCCGGGCATCGGGCGACAGGCTGTCCACGCAGCTGACCACTCCATCCTTAAAAGGAGTGGTGACATTTCCCCCTGCCAGTCCCATGCCCCTTATCAGTGCACACACCCTGCCGGCCGAGGATGTCAGTATCCGGGTATAGAAAGCATCTATGCCATGAAGGGCGAACATTGAATTATAGAGCTGGGGACTCCTGCTGTGAAGCACGGGGTTGCCGAAAACGGCATAGTAACCGTCGCCTCTTCTTTCCGGCCGGGGGCGGCTGTTACCGTCAACCATATGCGGATATTCTTTCTATCATCGATGTTATCTCGCCGTACTCGATCTGTCCGGCGGCAGTGGGCAGGTTATCGCCAAATGCGGCAAAAGTGAAGGGTGCACCCAGAAAAGGGGCCGCCAGCCTGGTTATCACGCCAAGGGGTCCCATACCGATTGCCACCAGTCCCTCAAAGCCGTCATATAACCCGAGTATGGCCGCGGCCTCTGCCGGACTGTTCACCTGGCACGCCAGCTTTGCCACGTCGGCGCCGCTGTCGAACATCTTTCCGGCTATTGTACGCAATTCACCAGCCGGGGGCGTGTGGGTATAGTAATGACGTGACAGGATAAGCCGGGCGGGACTCTCCTTTACCGCTGCCATCATACGCTTCTTCCACTGACCGCCGGCATCGTCTTCAATATCAACCCACGCGGCGCCGTATTCCATTGCACTTTTCAGAATTTTCTCCCTTCCGGCATCATCATGCCTGCCCTCGCGGCAGGTGGCAATGAGGTTGGGATGGCTTTCAAAGACCGCCTTCATCTGCGACTCGTCAAACTCGGCAAGGTCAAGCCGTATCTCGGCCATATCCACTTTTTCAAGGATGCCCGACACGGCATCGAAGGGAACGTTGCCAATGCAAACGCAAACTTTGAATTCATGTGCATAAAGCATGGTTATCAATTTATTTAACAATATGTTACTAGTTCATGGTTAGGATATTTAGCTTTTCAATTCCCATGGAACGCCCATGCTTTATAAATTTTATTTTGTGTGCATCAGCACATGGGCGTTTCAGGTACCATTCAGTGCATAATTTTTAAGTTCGTCTGTTCCTATAGCCTCTATCGATACATTACCTATTCCGTTCATCAGTATGAACCATAACGATCCCGCCTCCCGTTTCTTGTCCTTTACCAGCACATCAAATATGTCGGCCGGATTGGCCCGTGTCTCCACCGGCAGTTCATACATGCCGAGCAGTCTTATGATCCTCTCCCTCTCCTCCTCCGTAAGGGAGCCGCGGCTGACCGAGAGTCCCGCCGCAAAGGCAAGTCCCACTGCCACCGCCTCGCCGTGCGGCAGTCCCGCCACGGTCTCCACAGCATGCCCCCAGGTATGCCCGAGGTTAAGCTTCCGCCTCTCCCCCTGCTCGCGCTCGTCCCTCTCCACCACGGCCGCTTTGATGGCAACCGAATGGGCGACTATCTGCTCCATCTCGTTCCTGTCCCTGCTCAGGATCCTGGTACTGTATTTCCCGAGATGTTCGAAGTGATCTTTGTCCTCTATCAGCGCGTGCTTGATAACCTCGGCCATACCGCAGACAAATTCATTTTCCGGAAGGGTAAGAAGCATATCGACATCGCAAATTACAAACTCAGGCTGGGTAAAATTGCCGATTATGTTCTTGTAGCCGTCAAGGTTAACCCCGTTCTTGCCTCCTATCGATGCATCCACCTGCGCCAGCAGGCTGGTCGCGACAAACCCGAAGCCAATGCCCCTCATGTAGGTGGATGCCACAAACCCTGCAAGGTCGCATACAACCCCACCGCCAATGCCCGTTATGAACGAGCTCCTGTCCGCTCCCTGCTCAAGCATCCACCGGCTGATGGCGGCCAACGTCTCAAGACTCTTGCTCTTTTCGCCGGGTTCGACCACAAAGACAGGCGCGCTCGGGAACCGTTTCCGGTATAGCCTGTCCAGGTTTTTATCAGTTATTATGAAATTTTTTCTTCCGTCAATATATTTATCCAGATGGCCGAGGCACTCCCCGACGAGGACATCCGATTTGCGGCTGTGAAGGTCAACGGTTATTTTTTCCATATAATAATTATATTTTCCGGGATTGCAGCAGAATTCAGTTTCACTTTAAAACCCGCGTACCAGGTTAAAGCCACCTCTTACACTGATGGACAGTACGATTTCAGCGAGTATTATTATGCTGCAACGCAAAACCGGGACAAAAAAACCAACCTTAAAGGTAATTTTTATATCCGGTTTTTAAAACCGGTATTAACGGAATATTTGAGCTTTCCCGATTCCCTTGTTATCTCGCCGAAGAGCCTGCTGATAAAACCGGGACGCAGTCCGTCTCCCGTTGCAAGGTTGGCAAGACGTTCGCCGGTGGCGGACTTTTCGGCTGCGGACGGCTTTGATGAGCCTGCATGTCCCATGCTATCAATCTTCCGCGAAAGCTCCATTCTGCTGGCAATGGCATGAACCAGCAGCTCATCAACCATATCCATCTCTGAGCTGAGATCATCAATGAGTTCAGGTGCATCTTTGCAACATCCCTTCCTGTCGAGGTCCAGCTCCTTCATCATTGAGGCAAAAGCGGCGGGTGTAAGCTGCTGGGAGGCATCACTCATTGCCGATGGCGGGTCGGGATGAACCTCCACCATCAGTCCCCCAACCCCATGCTCAAGCGCCCTTTCGGCCACGAGTGGCACCAGGCTGCTTTTACCCGCTATGTGGCTAGGGTCGCACACTATGGTAATTCCGGGCATCCGCTCCCTCAGTTCGGCGGGAATGCGCCATATCGGCTGGTTACGGTACATATGCGTGCCCCATACCGAAAAGCCACGGTGGATTGCACCGACCTCCTTAACACCGGCTTTAAGAAGGCGGTTGATGGCGCCGTACCAGAGCTCAATATCAGGGTTGAGCGGATTCTTGACCAGCACGGGTATATCGGTACCCCTCAGCGCATCGGCAATATCCTGCACCAC